>DASQDS010000880.1:0-5979 GCA_035634075.1 Pilimelia sp.
GTACGGCAAGGAGCAGGGCTTCACGGTCAATCCGTGAGCGAGGCGCGGCGCGGGCGGACCGGCGGCACCCGGCCGCCCGCGGCGCGGACCGGGTCCACCCGCGGGCGGCCCGGCACCCGACGTAGGAACACGTCCCAGGGAGCAACCGTGGCAGAACGACCTCCGCCGCGGTGGCTGCGCCGACCGGCGCAGGCACCGGCCCGAATCGCCTACGGCGCCGACTACAACCCGGACCAGTGGCCGCCGCACGTCTGGGACGACGACGTCCGGGCCATGCGGCAGGCCGGCGTGAACATCGTCTCGCTCGCCATCTTCTCCTGGGCCCGCCTGCAGCCCACCGCCGACGATTGGGACTTCGACTGGCTCGACCAGGTCATGGACCTGATGTACGACCACGGGATCGACGTCGACCTGGCCACCGCCACCGCGTCGCCGCCACCGTGGCTGACCGCCGCACACCCGGAAATCCTGCCGGTCGACCGGACCGGCCACACCGTCTGGCCAGGCGCGCGCCAACACTGGCGACCCACGTCACCGGTGTTCCGCGAGCACGCCCTGCGGCTGGTGCACACCATGGCGGAGCGGTACGCCGGACACCCGGCGCTGGTGGCCTGGCACGTCTCCAACGAGCTGGGTTGCCACAACGCGTACGACTACTCCGACGACGCCGCCCGCGCGTTCCGCGGCTGGCTGCGCGACCGGTACACCTCGCTCGACCGGCTCAACGACGCGTGGGCGACCGGATTCTGGTCGCAGCGCTACAGCGACTGGGGGCAGATCCTGCCGCCGCGGCTCGCCGCGACGCACCCCAACCCGACCCAGCAACTCGACTTCAAGCGCTTCTCGTCCGACGCCCTGAAGGGTTACCTGTGCGCCGAGCGCGACATCCTGCGGCAGTACACCCCGGATGTCCCCATCACGACGAACTTCCTCGTCATGAGCGACAGCAAGGCGATTGACTACGCCGACTGGGCCCACGAGGTCGACTTCGTCGCCAACGACCACTACGCCTTCCCAGGCCCGCAGGCGCAGGACGAGCTGTCGTTCTCTGCCAACCTCACCGGCAACCTCGCCGGCGGACGGCCGTGGTTCCTCATGGAGCACGCCACCAGCGCGGTGAACTGGCAGCCTGTCAACGTGGCGAAGAAGCCGGGCGAACTGGCCCGGGACTCGCTCACCCACGTCGCCCACGGCGCGGACGCCGTCTGCTTCTTCCAGTGGCGCCAGTCCGCCGGCGGGGCGGAGAAGTACCACTCGTCCATGCTTCCCCACGCCGGCACCGACAGCGCCGTTTTCCGGGCGGTCACCGACCTCGGCCACACCCTGGCCGCGTTGGCGCCGGTCGCCGGCTCCAGCCGCCGGCCCGCGCCCGTCGCCGTCCTGTTCGACTGGACCTCCTGGTGGGCCAGCGAGGCCGACTCCCATCCCACGTCGCAGTTGCGCTACCGACAGGAGGCGCTGGACTGGTACTCCGCCCTGCTGGCGCTGGGCGTCCGAGCCGATGTCGTACCGCTCGGCACGCCGCTGGACCGGTACCGGGTCGTCATCGCGCCCGTCCTGCACGTCGTACCTGACGAGCTCGCCGACGCCCTCACGCGCTACGCGGACGCCGGGGGTCACCTCGTGACCACCTACTTCTCCGGCATCGTCGACGCCGACGACCACGTCTGGCTCGGTGGCTACCCGGGCGCCCTGCGGGACCTGCTCGGCATCCGGATCGAGGAATTCGCCCCACTGCTCGACCTCGAACACGTCGAGCTCGACAACGGCACCGCCGGCACCCTGTGGACCGACCGCATCGACGTGACCGACGACGCGGTCCATGTCGTCGCCAGCTACAAGACCGGGCAGCACGCCGGCCGGCCCGCCATCACCCGCCGGAGCGCCGGCGCCGGCACCGCCACGTACGTCTCCACCCGGCTTGGGCCCGCCGGCCTGCTACCCGTGCTCGCCGAGACCCTCGCCGTGGCCGACGTGCGCAGCGACCTGCCCGCGGAGATGCGGGGGCGGGTCGAGCTCGCCGTCCGCGGCGGCGACGAGACCGAATTCTGGTTCCTCGTCAACCGCACCGACGAACACGTCGACATCGCGGCCGTCGCCGGCGAGGTGATCGCCACCAGCCCTGCCCACGACGGCACCCACGGCGGGACGGGCCTCGCCCCCCGGCAGGTCGCCGTCCTGCGCCGGGCCGCGACCGGTGCTCAGGTGCCGCTGGCACGCACGAGGCCGCACTCGTACGCGTAGACGACGGCCTGCACCCGGTCGCGCAGGCCGAGTTTGGTCAGCACCCGGCTGACGTGGGTCTTCACGGTGCCCTCCGACAGGTAGAGGCGTCGGGCGATCTCGGTGTTGGACAGGCCCCGCGCCATGAGGCCCAGCACCTCGCGCTCCCGTTCGGTCAGGGTGTCCAGCGCCGCCGCCGACACCGGTCGCCCGGCACCGTTGCTGACGTGGCGGTCCAGGAGCCGGCGGGTCACGCTCGGCGCCACGACGGCGTCGCCGCGCGCCACCACGCGGATGGCCGACAGCAGGTCCGGTGCGAGCGTGTCCTTCAGCAGGAACCCGCTCGCGCCGGCGCGGAGGGCGGCGTAGACGTACTCGTCGAGGTCGAACGTGGTCAGGATGAGGACCCGGATCCGGCCCATGCCGTCGCCCGCGCAGATGCGGCGGGTCGCGTCGACCCCGTCGACCTCGGGCATCCGCACGTCCATCAGCACGACATCGGGCCGCAGCTCCAGCGCCATCTCGGCCGCCGCCGCGCCGTCGCCCGCCTCCCCCACCACCCGCATGTCCACCGCGTTCTCCAGGATCATGCGGAAGCCGGTGCGGACCAGGGCCTGGTCGTCCGCCAACACGACATTGATCATGTACGGCGCACCTCGACCGGCAACGCGACCCGCACCCGGAACCCGCCCCCCGGACCGGGACCGGCGTCCAGGCTGCCACCGAGCAGCTTCACGCGCTCGCGCATCCCGCGCAGCCCCCTGCCGCGGTTGTCGTCGCGCGGGGCACTGAGCCCGTTGTCGCTGACCTCGACGTGCACCGCCGATCCGGCGTACGCGATGACGACCTCGGCCACCGCGACCGGACCGGCGTGCTTCATGGTGTTGGTCAGCGCCTCCTGCACGATGCGGTACACCGTGAGGTCCACCGCGGACGGCAGCGCGCCGGGCGCGCCGTCGAATCGCAGCCGCACGGGCGTGCCCGCCTCCCGCACCTGCGCGAGCAACGCGGGCAGGCGGGCCAGCCCGGGCTGGGGGTGCCAGGCGTCGTCGATCTCGCCCACCGTGCCGAGCACGCGGCGCATGTCGGCGAGGGAGTCGCGGCCCGTCTTGACGATCGCGTCGAGGGCGACCCGCGTGTCGGCGGGGCGGTTGTCGAGCGCGGCGGCGCCGCCCTGAGCCTGGATCACCATCACGGACAGGCCGTGGGCCACGACGTCGTGCAACTCGCGGCTGATCCGGCCGCGCTCGGCGGCCACCGCAAGCACGGCCTGCTGGCCCTGCTCGCGCTCGAGGTCGACCGCACGTGCGCGCAACTCTTCCAGGTAGGCGCGCCGGCTGCGCGTGCCGGACCCGATCGCCCAGGAGGCCACCAGCGCCAGGGTGAGCCCTGGAAGGTCTTCCCAGGAGATCCCCCAGGAAGGCGCGGGCGACGCCGGGCGCACCCCGAGCTCGATCGGCCCGGGCGCGGACTCCCCACCGGGGAACGGCGGGAGGCGCGGGATCGGCGGCCGGCCCTCGATGCTCCCCCGGCCGACCGTCGACCCGGTCTGCGTGACGGCGAAAACGCTGGCCGCCACGGCCAGCAGCACCATGCCGGCCAACGCCGCCAGGGAGACGGCCCGGGCACAGCGGACGGCCACTGTGTACAGCAGGATCGGTACGCTCAGGTCGATGATCGTGAGTGGCATGGCCAGGGCCAGACGCAGCACGGCGGCGACCGCGCACGCGCCGAGCGCCGGCACGGGCCACCGGCGCCGGAGCGCGACACCCGCGACGGCGAGCCCGGTCGCGGCCCACCACAGCTCCTCCGGGCTGACCGGCTCGCTGTCGGCGCGGGCGACCAGCTCACTCAGGGTGACGTCGGGCTGGCTGACCTGGACGAAGACCAGCAGCAGGGCGGCAGCCAACGCCGCGTCCTGCACCGCCGGCCAGTGTGCCCAGGCGCGGATGCGATTTGCCAGATGTTCCGCCATGACCTCGTGAGCTTACGATCCGCCGGGACGCCGCCGTATCCATCGCGCGACCGACGTTGCGGGCCTCGGATACCTCTCGCGGCAGACGCGGGTATCGCCGGCCCACCACCAGGCTGGCCGGCATGACTCAACGTAATTCTGCGGCCGCCCGCACGAGGGGCCGCCGGGCCGGCGTGGCGCTGATCGCGGTGGGGCTCGGGTTGACGGCGCTGGTCGCCGGCGCTCCCGCAGCCACCGCGGCGGACCGACCACCGCCGACGGTCGCCTGGAAGCCCTGTCCCACCTACTCCGACGAGGCGCTCCGCACGATGGCCCCGCCGGACCGACTGGCCCGGTTGACGGAACACCTGGCCCGCCTGGAATGCGGCACCGTCACGGCCCCGCTGGACTACCGCCGGCCGCACGGGCGGCAGATCACCGTCGCGCTCACCCGGCTCAAGGCCCGGGACCAGGCGCACCGGCTGGGCAGCCTCGCGCTGAACCCCGGCGGTCCGGGCGGCAGCGGCTACCTCATGCCCGTCCAGCTGGTGACGATGGGCGACACGGCCGCCGGGCTCAACGAGCGCTACGATCTGATCGGCTTCGATCCCCGCGGCGTCGGCTACAGCACGAAGGTGAACTGCCCGCCCCCGAGCGGCCGCCCGGAGCCGCCGCCGGCCGGCCCGGTGACCGCGGCTGCGGCCCGGCGGCAGTACGACGTGCAGGTGCAGTTCAACGCCGCCTGCGGCCGCTTCGACCCCGACTTCCTCGGCCAGGTCACCACGGCCAACGTGAGCCGCGACCTCGACCGGATCCGGCTGGGGCTGCGGGAGCAGAAGCTCAACTTCGTCGGCGTGTCCTGGGGCACCTGGCTCGGCGCGGTCTATCGCAGCCTGTTCCCCGGCAGCGTCGGCCGCATGTTCCTGGACAGCGTCGCGATTCCCCGGTTCAGCGTCGTCGCCTTCGAGGACGGCCGGGCGGCGGCGGCGGAGCGCAACGCGCGCCGGATGGCGGCGTGGATCGCGAAGCACCACGACACGTACGGCTTCGGCACCACGCCGGCACAGGTGCGGGCGGCGATCATCGCGCTCCGCGCCGACTACGACGCGAACCCGCGCCGGTTCACCGATGTCGACATGGCCCTCGACGGCTCGATCATCGCCTTGTCGGCGAGCCAGGACGCGCTGGTCTGGCCGCTGGCCAGCCAGGTGCTCGCGGAGCTGCGGGACGCCACCGGCCCGACCGCGCCCCCCACGGTCAGGGAGGTCATCGGCGACGGCGGTCCGCCGCCCGGCCCACCGCCGGCGGACGCCCCGGAGCGGTCCAACCGGACGATGAACCTCGCGGCCTTCTGCAACGAGGATCCCAGCCGGCTGGGCTTCGACGCCGCCTGGGCCGCGTACCAGAAGCGCCTTGCGGACAACCCGCTGACCGGCCGGGCCGGCGGCTTCTCCGCGGGGTGCGCCGGCTGGCCGTTGCCGGTGCAGACCGTCCGGCTGCGCCCCGGCGGCAGCTCGTTGGTCCTGTCCGGGCACCGCTACGAGACGCCCTCGCCGTACGAGTGGACGGTGGAGATGGCGGCGATCGTGGGCGGCCGGGTGTACACGGTGGACGACGACGTGCACGGCTCGGTGCTGCAGGAAGCGGCCTGCGCCGCCGACGTGGTGTCGTACTTCGACACGGGCAGGATCGACGCCGGCTGCGCCGGGGTCCCGGTGCCCGACGGACCCGAGGACGGGGCGGTGCGGACCATGAGCCGCTCCGACATCAGCTCCTGGCGCTGACCCAGGCAGTGCCGGGGC
>DASQDS010000881.1:0-16092 GCA_035634075.1 Pilimelia sp.
TGGGACAGGGCTTCGAAGACCTCGAGCTGATCGCCGTTGACGACTGCTCGCCGGACGGCAGCGGCGCGATCCTCGCCGAGTACGCCGCGCGGGACCCGCGCGTGCGGGTGCTCTCCCTGCCCGCCAACGTCGGGCTGGGCCGCGCCCGCAACGCCGGGCTCGACGCGGCGACCGGCGAGTACGTGTGGTTCGTCGACAGCGACGACTGGCTGTCCGACCGCTGCATGCACGCGGTCGCCCGCCGGCTGGCCGAGGTCAAGCCGGACGTGCTCATCGTGGATCAGCAGCGCGTCTACTGGGACGGCCGGGTCCGCCGCAGCCACCTCGCCCCGGCGTTCGCCGGGGCGCCGGAGGTGTTCACCGCCCTGGAGAACAGGCGCGTGCTGCGGGTGCTGCACGTGGCGTGGAACAAGATCGTGCGGCGCGAGTTCCTGCTCGGCACGGGCGTGCGTTTCCAGCCGGGCTGGTACGAGGACGTGTCGTTCACGTACCCCCTGCTCGTCGCGGCCGGGCGCATCTCGGTGCTGGACCGGGTCTGCGTGAACTACCGGCAGCGGCGGATCGGCGCGATCACCCGCACGGTGGGGGAGCGGCACTTCGAGCTCTTCGACCACTGGGAGCGGGTGTTCGCTCTGCTCGACGAGTGGGGCCCGGCGGTGGACGCCCTGCGACCCGCCGTTTTCGCCCGGATGGTGTGGCATTACCTGATCGTGCTCGGCAACGGCAACCGGGTGCCGCGGGCGGCCCGGCGCCGGTTTTTCGAGCGGGCCGCCGAGGGCTACGCCCGGCACCTGCCGCCGGGCGGCTACCGCATGCCCGGCGGCGCGGAGGGGCTCAAGCACCGCCTGCTGGCGCGGCGCGCGTGGCGGACGTTCTCGGCGCTCCGCGTCGGCGTGCGGGTGCGCAAGCGGGTCGTCCCGCCCGCCCGCCGGGCCGCCGGCCGGGTCAAGCGGGCCGGGTGGGCGGCGCTGCGCCAGGGCCGCCTGCTCGTCGGCCGCGGCTACTACGCGGTGGCCCGGCGGGTGTTGCCGGTCGACCCGGGTCTCGCGGTCTACGCGGCGTACTGGTATCAGGGCTACGCCTGCAACCCGGCCGCGGTCTACGAGCGGGCCGGCGAGCTGGCGCCGGGCGTGCGCGGGGTCTGGGCGGTCCGCCGGCGGCGGCGGGGCAGCGTCCCGGCCGGCGTGCCGTACGTGGTGGCGGGCGGCCTGCGGTATTTCCACGCGCTGGCCCGCGCGCGGTTCCTGGTCAACAACGTCAACTTCCCCGGGTACGTGGTGAAGCGGCGCGGCACCGTGCACCTCCAGACGCACCACGGCACCCCGCTCAAGGTGATGGGGCTCGAGGAGGGGCACTACCCGGCCGGCCAGGGCGCCGACTACGCGGAGCGCCTGCGCCGGAGCGACCGGTGGGACTTCAGCGTCAGCGCGAACCCACTGTCGACCGAGGCGTTCCTGCGGCAGTACCCGTGCGCGTACGAGGTGCTGGAGTACGGCTACCCCCGCAACGACCGGCTGGTCACCGCCGACGCCGGGGCGGTTGCCGCCGCCCGGTCGGCCGTCGGCGCCCAGCCGGGCGACCTGGTGGCGCTGTACGTGCCGACGCACCGCCGGCACCACCCCGGCTACCAGCCGCCGTTCGATGCCGAGGACGTGGCCGAGGCCCTGGGCCCGCGCGGGCGGCTGCTGGTGCGGGCGCACTACCTGGAGGACGGCCGGCCGGGTCCACCCGGTGGGCGCCCTCCCGCTGGCGGCCGGGTCGTCGACGTGACCGGGCACGCCCGGGTGGCGGAGCTGTACCTGGCGGCCGACCTGTTGATCACGGACTACTCGTCGGCGATGTTCGACTATGCGCTGCTGGACCGGCCGATCGTCATCTACGCGCCGGACTGGGCGGCGTACCGGGCGGTGCGGGGCGTGACATTCGACGTGCTGGCGCAGCCGCCGGGCGCGGTTGCCCGGACGCTGGACGAGCTGATCGCGCTCCTACGCGGAGGGGAGTTCGCGGCCGATGCGGCCGGGGCGGCGCGGGCCGAATTCCGCCGGCGCTTCTGCCCCTGGGACGACGGGCGCGCCGCCGAGCGGGTCGTGCGGCGGGTGCTGCTCGGTGAGCAGGTGCCGGGCCGCCCCGGGGTGGCGGCGGGAGGGCCGGCCGCCGGGGGCGTTGTAGGCTGATCCGCGTTCCCCGCCGCGGCGAACCCCTCGTGAGGATGGACATGCCGGACACCCGTACGATCAAGATCGGTGATCATCTCGTAGGGGCCGACCACCGGCCGTTCGTGATCGCCGAGATGTCCGGAAACCACAACGGCGACCTCGACCGGGCGCTGGCCATCGTGGACGCTGTCGCCGGCACCGGCGCGCAGGCGCTGAAGCTGCAGACGTACACGCCGGACACGATCACCATCGACGCGGACACGCCGCCGTTCCGGATCTCCGACGGGCACGACCTGTGGGGCGGGCGCAACCTCTACCAGCTGTACGCCGAGGCGCACACGCCGTTCGAATGGCACAAGCCGATCTTCGAGCGGGCCCGGGAGCACGGGCTGACGGTGTTCTCCGCCCCGTTCGACCCCACGGCCATCGAGCTGCTGGAGGAGCTGAACGCCCCCGTCTACAAGATCGCCTCTTCGGAGCTGGTGGACCTGCCGCTGATCCGCCTGGCGGCGAACACCGGCAAGCCGCTCATCATCTCCACCGGCATGGCGAACGTGCGCGAGATCGCCGCCGCCGTCGAGGCCGCCCGGGACGGCGGCTGCACCAGCCTGGTGCTGCTCGCGTGCACGGCCTCGTACCCGGCCCCGCCGGAGGAGAGCAACCTGCGGCGCATCCCGGTGCTGGCCGAGGCGTTCGACTGCGTCGTCGGGCTCTCCGACCACACCCCCGGGCTCGGCGCGGCCATCGCCTCCGTGGCCCTCGGCGCCCGGGTCATCGAGAAGCACGTCACGCTGCGCCGCGACGACGGCGGCGTGGATTCGGCGTTCTCGCTGGAGCCGGCTGAGCTGGCGGCCCTGACCGTGGAGACCGAGCGGGCCGTTCAGGCGCTCGGCACGACCCGGATCGGCCCGTCCGCCGCCGAGAAGGAGGGCCTGCGGTTCCGCCGGTCGCTGTTCGTCACCCGGGACGTGCGGGCCGGCGAGGAGGTCACGCCGGAGAACGTGCGGTCGATCCGGCCGGCCGGCGGGCTCGCCCCCGATGAGATCGGCAAGGTCCTGGGGCGCACCTTCCAGCGCGACGTCGCCAAGGGCACGCCGCTGAGCTGGGATCAGGTGTGAGGCTGAAGCCATGGTTCAAGGTCGCGTTGCGCTTGGTGCGCGGCCCGCTCCCTCACCGCCTAGCTCGGTGTGAGTTCGTAGACAGCCGTTTTGCCGGCGGAGTAGCGGAGCGTCGCAAAGTCGGCCAGCAGTGGTGACGACGGTGCGATGGGGTCCACGAACAGCCAGCGGACTTTGTACTCCTCGCGTAGCCGGGTGACCGTGGCGGCCGTCGGGGTGCGGAAGGCGGCGTCGTTCGCGGCTAGCAGGGCCGGGTCCCAGTACGGCACGTCGGAAGGCTGCCGGACGTACAGCGCGGAGCGCGCCATCGCCTCCTCCGTGTAACCCCAGCCCTCCAGCAGGACCCGCCGCTCGGTGTACCCGGAGATCCAGAAGTGCCGGTTGTCGCAGGTACGGCCGCCGGGCCGACAGTGGATGTTGGTGGCCACCAGGTCGTCGGGAGCCGAGTTGTCGCGTAGCCAGCGCGCGGCTTCGATGCCGCCGGACGGGATCTGGCGCAAGCCCTTGATCGTCACGTCGCGCCAGCCCGTCTGGTCCGCCGCGTTGTAGGTGGCCAGGAGCCGGTCGTACGAACTGGGCAGGGCCATCCCGGTGACCACGGCGGCCACCAGCAGCCCGACGGTCGCACCGCGGGCCGGCCCGCGGCGCAACGCCACCGACAGCACGGCGGCGCACACGGCGACGCAGCCGGCGAGCGCGGCATACGGCCAGACGAGTTCCCACACGAGCGCGTCAGTGGACGCGCCCGCGCGACGGCCCGGCAGCGTGTCGCCGTCGAGCACCCGTACCGCGCCGGCAATCCCGGCGCCGACGGCCACTGCCCCGGCAGCCCACCAGCGCGCCGCCTGCCTCGTCCCTGCCGCGGCGAGGAACGCGAAGCCGCAGGCGGCCGCTATCGCAAGAGCCGGCCGGGCGGACTGCAGAAAGTAGATCTGGCCGAGGCCAGGGTGGCCGAGCAGGAGGGTGGCACCTACCCCCGCGGCGCCGATGCCGAGGCAGGTGAGCATCGCGGGGTCGAGCCGGGTCTCGCGTGACCGCAGCATGCCGACCTGCCCGGCCAGGCCAGGCAGGATCGCGGCCAGGCTCAGGCCGGCGAGCACCAGCAGCAACGGCCAGTCATTGCGGACGGTGGCGGGTCCCAGCAGGCCGGTGCCCTCGGCGAGGACCGTGCGTTTCATCGTGGCCAGGGGCGCGACGACCGTGCCTTGGGCGCCGCCGCTGAAGAGGACCACCTGGGCGAGCCCAAGGCCGCCGACGGCGACACCCAGTGCGCCCAGCGCCGGCCGGTGCAGGCGGCGGCCCAGGAGGGCGTGCAGGGCGACGGTGAGCGCGAGGCCTGCGCACAGCATCGGGAGGAATGTGGCTTTGGCGCCGGCCAGGGCGGCAATGAGGAGGGCCAGCAGCACCCATTGCCGGCGCGGTGCCTCGCCGCCGAGCAGGTCGAACAGCACTAACAGCACGCCGGCGAAGATGGTGGTGCCGAACATCTGGGTCGGGCTCAGCCACAGGACGCCCAGCATGTTGCCGTCCAGCGTGGGCGCTGATGTCCAGCCGTACGGGCTGGTGATGGTGGCGAAGAAAAGGATCGCTACGGCCGCCGGGCCGGGCCACCATCGGCCGGTGATCCGGCGGGCGGCCGCGGCCAGCAGCACGATGATGGCCGCAATCATCGGCAGCACAGCCAGCCGCGTAATCAGTATCTGCGGTTCGATGCCGGTCAACCAGCTCGACGCCCCGAGATGCGCGTGCACGAACCAGTGGTATTGCAGCGGCTCGCCCGCTGCGAACGGGATGGTGGGCGGAAAGTGGTGTTTCAGCTCGCCGGCGAGGGCCAGCTGGAACGGGATGTCCAGGTACGGCGAGCCGGCCGACGGGTACCGCAGGCCGTGCGTGCGGAAGAACGTGGCCGCCGAATACAGCACGACGAAGCCAAAGAGCGCGGCCAGCGCCCAGGGCTGCGGAGCCGGCGGCCGGTGGGCGCGCCCGCCGCCGCGCCAGTGCCGCCGCAGCCGGGGGACGGCGGCGAACGCGACGAGCGTCCCGGCCGGCCAGATCAGCACGAGCAGCGGAGCCCCTGCGGCCCGGGCCGGCAGGTAGCAGGCCAACTCGACGGCGTACCCGACCACGAGCCCACCGGCAAGGTCCGTCGCCAGGTCACGGGCCCCTCCGCGCAAGGCCCGCCAGACCAGCAGGCCGGGCACGGTGAGGCCGAGTGTCAGGTACACCGCGAAGGCACCCGCGTCCCGGGCGCCGACGCCATACGCGCGCAGACACACCGCCGTCGCGGCGACCAGCAGCGCCGCAGGGACCCAGCCGGAGCGGGCGAGGGTGGCCGCGCGCCCCGCGGCGTTGGTTCGCGTGGCGGGGGGCGATGGGACCGGATCGGCGTGCTCGGGCGGGGGCGGAGCCGCGGGCGGATCGGCTGCCGCAGGGCGGGCCGTCACAGGGGTCATCGGGCTGGCGTACCGGTCGGGGACTCCCGCCGCTCGGCAGTACGCTCCGGCCGGTCGGCCTTCGCCGCGTCCACCTCCGCGGAGTCGTAGCCGACAAGGAACGTCGGGCGATTCTGGACGGCCGTGTAGATCCGGCCGACGTACTCGCCGAGCAGCCCGAGGCAAACCAGCTGGACGCCCCCGAGCAGCAGAACGGCGACGAACAGCGACGCCCAGCCCGGCACCGTGACGTTGGTGGCGTACGCGATCAGGCCGAAGACCAGCATGAGGAGGCAGAAGAGGAAGCTGGTGACGCCAAGCCAGGTGGCCAGGCGCAGCGGGGCCGCGGAGAAGTTGGTGATGCTGTTCAAAGCGAGCCGGACCATTTTCGCCAGCGGGTACTTGGTGCTGCCGGCGACGCGCTCCTCCCTCGCGTAGGGCACCTCGCCGCTGGGGAAGCCGAGGGACGGGACCAGCAGCCGGTAGACCGGCTCATGCTCCGGTAGGCCCTTCAGCGTTTCCACCACCGCGCGGCTGAGCAGCCGGAAGTCGCCGGCGTGCCGGGGCACCCACGTGCCCACGATCCGCCGCATCATCAGGTAATACGCCCCGGCCGTCTGGCGCTTGAAGAAGCTGTCGGTGGTGCGGTCGGTGCGTACGCCGTAGACGACATCGAGGCCCTCGGCCCGGGCGAGCCGCAGCATGTCCGCGATTTTCTCCGGCGGGTCCTGCAGGTCCGCGTCGATGCTGACGACGTAGTCGCCAACCGACCGGTGCAGGCCGGCCGTCAGCGCGGCCTGGTGGCCGGCGTTGCGGCGCAGCCGGATCACCCGCAGCTGCGGCCAGAGCTGGCGAGCGCCGATGAGCAGCTGGCCGGTTGCGTCACGGCTGCCGTCGTCGACGGCCACGACCTCGTACGGCTCACCGAGCGAGTCGAGCGCCGGCCGGAGGCGCTCAATGAGCGGCACCAGCGCATCTTCCTCGTTGTACATCGGAATGACGACGGAAAGTAACGGCTTCATTGCGCTATCGTGCTCCCCGGGTCCTCGACCGCATTCGAGCCGGACAGTACCAGCCCCGCCAGCGCGAATCAGCCGGCTGGGACTTCGTAAACCGCCACCGGGCCGTCGACGTACCGTATTACGGCGTAGCGGCCCAGCGCGGGCGATACGGGCCCGGCCCGCTCGTCGGCGAGCAGCCACCGGACGCCGTCCACCGTGCGCAGCAGCGCCACGTCTTCGGCGGTCGGCTTGCTGAACACGCGGTCGTTGCGGGCCAGGCGCTCGGGCTCGCGCGGGGGCTGGCGGCTGTAACCCAGCCCTGCCGTGCCGTGCCCGGCGAGGGCCGCGGGGGTGTACCCCCAACCCTCGAGCAGCACCGTCCGGCCGCTGAGTCCGCTCACCCAGAACGACCGCGCGTCGCAAGTCTTCCAGGTCCGGACCGGCTGGCAGTGCACGTTGGTGGCAACGACGTCGTCCGGCGCCGCGTGCTCGTCCAGCCAGATCGCCGCCCGCATCTCCGCCGCCGTGATCGTGGCTTTCTGCCCGGTCGGCGCCGAGTGGCCCGCCCGGAGGGCGTCGGCGTACCGCCACTGCTGCATGGCGCCCGGCGCCACGCTCGCGCCCAGTACGGCCGCCGCGAGGATGCCAAGGCCGCGGCCCGCCAGCGCCCGGCCGGTACGCGGGGCGGCCCGCCCGGGCCACCACCGGCCGTACGCCCGCAGCGCCCACCAAGCCAGCACGGCCGCCGCGGTCAGCCAGCCGACCCGCGCCCAGGGGCCGAACATGGCTTCCCGCCAAGCCGCGGCGGTGGGCGCCGGCTCGGCCGACGTCGCGCCCGCCCGCAGCAGCTCGGCGGTGACGCCCGCGGCGACAAGGATGCCCACCAGGGCGAGCCCGCCCCGCCACGTGCGGGTGGCGTCTGCGGCCAGCCACGCGGCCAGCACCATGCCCAGCGGCATCGCGACGCGCAGAAAGTACGCCTGGCCCACGCTGGGGTGGAAGAACACCCAGAGGGCCGCCGAGCCGGCCCCCACGACGCCGGCGAGGAACCACACCGCGGGATCGCGGCGCAGCCCGCGCCGGCCCAGCGCGAGGAGGCCGATCAGTACCGGCAGCATCGCCAGTTCGTACCAGGCGGCGACCGAGACAACGAACCGCCAGGTGGCCGCGTCCGCCCCGATGAGCCCCGGCGGTATGGCGCCGGGCAACAGCATGCCCAGGTCCGGGTCCACGACGGCCCGGTACGGCGGCGACCACTGGACGGTGCTGAACCACTGGAGGCTGACGCCGCGGCCCAGCCGGTCCACGAACAGGTACCGTCCTACGGCGGTGGCGGCGGTCACCAGGCCCAGCGCGGCCAGGGCCCCCCACGGCACCCGGCGGCGGGCGACGGTCGCGGCGGCGGTGGCGACAACCAAGCCGGCCAGGACCACCGGCGGCGCGTTGAACTTCGCGCCGGCGCACGCCAGGGTCGAGAGGGGCACCAGGGCCCAGGCGGCGCCCAGGCGTTGGCCCCGGACGGCGGCGGCGCACAGCGCGGCGAGCAGGGCGAGGAACGGCAACAGGTAGACGGTGGACGGGCTGAAGTCGGAGACCGGGGTGATCGTGAAGCTGCCAGGCGGCCCACCCACCTGCACCGCCTGCCCGAAGCAGAGCGCGAAGGCGGCCACCGGCCCGGCCCACGCCCGCCCGCTGAGCTCACGGGCGAGGGCCGCGAACGCCAGGACACCGGCAAACAACACCGGCGCGTACCAGAGCCGCATCAGCACGGTGGCGGGGTTGGAGCCGGTGACCAGGCTCGCCGAGGCGAAGTGGGCGTCGGCGAGGACGTGGTAGTAGAGCGGGTCGCCGGCGTACTGCGGCTCATGGAAGGGCAGCGGCCGCATCAGCTCCCGCGTCAGCGACAGGTGATACAACAGGTCCTGGTAATACGCCGTAGTGACCGGCGGCAGGGGCACCTCGTGCCAGAGCAGGGACATCCAAACCAAGCTGCCGGCCAGCGCCGCCGCGACGGACCACGCCCAGATCATCGACGCCGGCCGGGGCTCGGCGATCCGCCAGTGCCGGCGCAGGGCGGGGACCGCGAGGAACACCACCACCACGACCGCGGGCCAGACCCGCAGCACCCACCACGGGGTGCCGAAGGCCACGTACAGTACCCAGGCGAGCAGCTCCAGCAGCAGGCCGCAGGCCGCGCCGTACCCGGCGTCCTCGGGAATGTTGCCCCGGCTGCCGCGCAGGGCGCGGTGCACCAGCGTGCCCGGCAGCACGATGCCCAGCAGCCAGTACGCCAGGTAGCGGGCGGTCTCGGCCGGTCCCACGCCGGTAGCGTCGAGCGCCCACACCAGGGCCGCCACGACGAGGAGCCACGGCAGCGCGCGGTCGACCCGGACCCGTGGTCGGCCCCGCGCCGACGGCGGCGCGGACACGGCATCGGCGGTGGGATCCGCGACGGTGGCGGTCGACACGGCGCGGCTCCCTCGGCAGCTGATGGTCTTGAGGCAGCCTAGCGCCTGTTCCAGCAGCCTGGTTGGCCCGCCGAGGGGCTCCGGGCGACGCCGGCGCCGCGGCGGGGTCAGCGCGGCGGGGTCAGCGCGGCGTGCGGGCCGGCCGCCGGCGGTCCGCCCGGCGCAGGGTGATCGGGATGACCACGACGGGCCGGCCGCCGGCCTCCCGCTCCTGCGGCGCGCCCTCGGTGAACCGGAACCGCCGGTTCATCTGCCGGACGACGGCGTTGTGCTCGATCACCTCACCGTGCAGCTCGTCGAGGTGCAGTTCGTCGAAGGCGTATTCCGTCGCCTCCCGCATCACCTCGATCCACGCCGGCAGCGTCTCGCCGCGCGCGGCCAGGCCCTCGGCATCGAGGAAGAACCCCCAGGCTCCCGTGCGCGGGGCGGCGTCCAGCACGAGGTCGAAGAAGTTGACCACGCCGGCGGGGGTGCCCTCCCGCTCGTACACCAGCACCCGCCGGGTGGGGTCCGCGCTCGCCCGGCCCCACCACGCCGCGTGCTCGGCCGGCGCGATCTCGTGGGTCGTCAGGCTGACCTGCCGGTTCGCCTCCTGGTTGCGCCAGCGGCGGATGTCGTCGACGTCGGCGTCTGTCGCGGCGCGCAGCACGGCGGCTCCCTGCGGTGGCGGTGGTGGGTGGTGGGTTGCGGCGCCCGTCAGCCTATCCGCCGCCGCCCGGTAGGCTCAGTCGCCATGAGCGAGACCCGGTTGACCCGCGCGCAGGTCCGCGACCTGATGGGTCAGGTGCTGAAGACGCAGGGGAAGGTCCTGCCGGACAACGACGACGCCGACCTGCGGGAGATCGGCTTCCGGTCGCTGGACTTCTCGGAGCTGGCGCTGCGGGTGGAGGACGAGATCGGCGAGGAGCTCAATTTCGACGCCCCCGGGCTGCGTCAGATCACCACCGTGCGGGACGTGCTGGACTTCATCGACCGGCTCCAGCCCGCGTGAACGGCGCCGGCAACCGGGTCGTCGTCGGCGGCGCGGAGCTGACCTGGGCCGACCTGCCGGAGCTCGGGCTCCCGTCGCCGGCCGCGGTGCTGGTCGCCGGCGGGCGCGACGCGCTCGCGGCGGTCCGCACCCACGCCGGGCGGGGCACCGAGCTGCTCGTCGCGTCGGTCACGCGGGCCGACCCGGCGCTGCGCGCGGAGCTGCGGGAGGCCGGCTTCGCGCTGGTCACCCCGGCGGACGGCGGGGTCGAGCCGGCCACCGCGGCGCGGCCGCCGGAGCCGGGCCGGCTGTGGCTGCTGACCTCCGGCTCGACGGGCCGACCGAAGCGCATCGGGCACACGCTCGCCTCGCTCACCACCGTGCGCGGGCCGCAGGCCCCGCGCACCTGGCTGTGCCCCTACTCGCCCGGCACCTACGCCTGGTGGCAGGTGGTCACCCTGTCGCTGACCCAGCCGGGCCAGGACCTGGTGGTGATCGAGCCCGCCGAGTTGGAGGCGTGGCCCGGCATCGCGGCCGCGCACGGGGTGACCGCCGCGTCCGGCACGCCGACGTTCTGGCGGCAGACGATCTACCGGGACGCCGACGCGCTGGCCAAGGTGCCGCTGGAGCAGCTCACGCTCGGCGGCGAGCCGGTCGACCAGGCGATCCTGGACCAGTTGGCGGAGCTGTTCCCGGCCGCCCGGATCTCCTGGATCTACGCGTCCTCGGAGGTCGGGGCCTCGATCGTCGTGCACGACGGGCGGGCCGGCTTCCCGGTCGCGTGGCTGGACCGCGCGGCGCCCGACCGGCCGACCCTCTCCGTCGACGGCGAGGAGCTGGTGATCACGTCGCCCTTCTCGGGCGCCGGGCTGGCCGGGCCGGTACGCACCGGCGACCGGGTGGAGATCGTGGCCGACCGGGTGATCATCACCGGCCGGCTGGATTCGGACGAGATCAATGTGGGCGGCTCCAAGGTCTCCGCCGGGGTGGTGCGCGGGGTGCTGCTGGCGCACCCCGGCGTGGCCTGGGCCCGGGTCACCTCCCGCCGCTCGCCGCTCGTCGGCCGCATGGTGGTGGCCGAGGTGGTGCCGGCCGCCGCGTCCGCCGAACCGCCGGACCAGGCGGCGCTGACCCGCTGGTGCGCCGACCGCCTGCCGGATTACGGGGTGCCGCGCCTGATCCGGTTCCTCGACCAGATCCCCGCGAAGGAGACGCTGAAGAGCGATGTCTGAGACCCCGACCGGGCCCGGCCCGGTGCCGCCGGCCACCGTCGTGCTCGTCTCCGGGGGCTCCCGGGGGCTCGGGCTGGCCATCGTGACGGACCTGCTGGCGCAGGGCCGCAAGGTGGCCGCGTTCGCCCGTACGGTGACGCCGGAGCTGGCCAAGGTGGCCGAGGAGTATGCCCCGAACGCGCACGTCGGCGCCGTCGACGTCACCGACGCCCGGGCCGGCCAGCAGTTCGTCCGCGAGGTCGAGGAGCGGCTGGGGCCGGTCGACGGGATCGTGAACAACGCGGCGATCGGGCAGGATTCGCTGCACGTGCACACGTCCGCGGAGCAGCTCGCCCGCATCATCGAGACGAACCTGACGGCGCCGCTGATCCTCACGCGGTTCGTGCTGCGGCGCATGCTGGCCAAGGGCCTGCGGGGCCGGATCGTCAACGTGACCTCGATCTGCGCCCAGCGCGGCTACCCGGGCCTGGTGGCGTACTCGGCGACCAAGGGCGGCATGGACGCCGCCACCCGGGCGCTGGCGCGGGAACTGGGCGGGCGGGTGCTGGCCAACGCGGTGGCGCCCGGATTCTTCGCCTCGGAGATGTCGGCCGTGCTCGGCCAGACGCAGCTCGCGCAGATCGTCCGGCGCACCCCGACCGGGCAGCTGACCGAGCCCGAGGACGTGGTGCCGGTCGTGCGCATGCTGCTCCTCGAGCACACGAACGTGAACGGGCAGGTACTCGTGGTGGACGGCGCCGCGTCCATCTGACGGGTCACGCCGCTCGACCGATTGGCGGCCCGGCAGGGAGCAACAGCTATGCTGCACCCCGACCCGGCCGAGGCGTGCGGCCTCGGCCGCGGGGAGGTAGGACGAGAGTGTGGGGAGAAGCGCGTTGAGCGTCCTGAGCGGGTCGTCCATTCTGATCACCGGTGGTACCGGCTCGTTCGGCAAGGCGTTCCTGCGCCACGTCCTCGATGAGCTGGATCCGCACCGCGTCGTCGTCTTCTCCCGGGACGAGCTGAAGCAGTACGAGGTCCGCCAGATGTTCGGCGACGACTCCCGGCTGCGCTGGTTCATCGGCGACATCCGCGACAGGTTCCGGCTGACCCGCGCCATGCACGGCATCGACTACGTGGTGCACGCCGCCGCGCTCAAGCAGGTCGACACCGCCGAGTACAACCCGTCGGAGTACGTCGCGACGAACGTCACCGGCTCGGAGCACGTGGTGGACGCCGCGATCGAGACCGGGGTCAAGAAGGTCATCGCCCTCTCGACCGACAAGGCGTCCAGTCCGATCAACCTGTACGGCGCGACCAAGCTGGTCGCCGACAAGGTGTTCGTGTCGGCGAATCACTACGCGGCGAACCACCCGACCCGGTTCTCGGTGGTGCGCTACGGCAACGTGATGGGCAGCCGCGGCTCGGTCGTCCCCCTCTTCCGCCGGCTGAACGCCGAGGGCAAGAGCCTGCCGATCACCGACAAGCGGATGACCCGCTTCTGGATCACCCTCGAGCAGGCGGTCGAGTTCGTCGTCAACTCGTTCGAGATCATGCAGGGCGGCGAGCTGTACGTGCCGCGCATCCCGAGCATGCACATCCTCGACCTGATCGAGGCGGTGGCGCCGGACGCGTCCACCCACGAGATCGGCATCCGCCCGGGGGAGAAGCTGCACGAGGAGATGATCGCGCCGGACGACAGCCGCCGGACGGTGAAGTTCCCCGACCGGTACGTCGTCCAGCCCACGATCGCCACGTGGGGTTACCAGCCGCCGGCCGGCGGTGAGTCGGTGGCGGACGGGTTCACCTACCGCTCCGACAGCAACGACGAGTGGCTGACGGTGCCCCAGCTCCGCACGATGCTCGGCATCACCGTCTAGCGGGCGCCCGCCAATGCTTCCCTACGGTCGGCAGTCGATCGACGACGCCGATGTGGCGGCCGTCACCGAAACGCTGCGCAGCGACTGGCTCACCACGGGTCCACAGGTCACCGCGTTCGAGGCTGACCTGGCCGCCTGGACGGGCGGCGCGCCGTGCGTCGCGGTGAGCAACGGCACGGCGGCGCTGCACGTGGCGTACGCCGCCGCGGGGATCGGCGCGGGCGACGAGGTGATCACCACGCCGATGACCTTCGTGGCGACCGCCTCCTGCGCGGCCCTGCACGGCGCGCGGGTGGTCTTCGCGGACGTGGAGCCGGACACGGCCAACCTGGACGCCGCGGCGGTGCAGGCGGCCGTCAACGCGCGCACCCGCGTCGTCGCGGCGGTCGACTACGCCGGGCACCCCGCCGAGTACGACGACCTGCGCAAGGTGGCCCGGGACGCGGGGGCGCTGCTGCTCGCCGACGCGGCGCACTCCATCGGCGCCACCTACCGGGACACCCCGGTGGGCTCGCTGGCGGACCTGACGACCTTCTCGTTCTTCCCGACGAAGAACCTGACCACCGGGGAGGGCGGCGCGGTGGCGGCCGCGGACCCGGGGCTGCTGGAACGCGCCCGCCGGTTCCGCACCATCGGCCTGGTCCGGGACCGGTCCGCGATGCGCTACCCGGACGAGGGCGGCTGGCACCAGGAGGTGCACGAGTTCGGGCTGAATTACCGCCTGCCGGACGTTCTCTGCGCCCTGGGCCGCAACCAGCTTCGCCGGCTCGCCGCGTTCAAGGCCCGCCGCACCCAGCTGGTGCGCCGCTACCACGAGCTGCTCGCCGACGTGCCGGGCCTCGGGCTGCCGGTGCAGCGGGCATGGACCGACCCGGTGTGGCACCTGTTCAGCGTCCGGGTCCGCGACGGGCGGCGCCGCGAGGTGTACGACCGGATGCGCGCCGCCGGCATCGGGGTGCAGGTCAACTACATCCCCGTCTACTGGCACCCGGTGTTCGAGGACCTCGGCTACCAGCGGGGCATGTGCCCGCACGCCGAGGCGTACTACGCCGAGCAGCTGTCGCTGCCGCTGTTTCCCGACCTCACCGACGCCGACCAGGACAGGGTGGTGGAGGCGCTCCGGACGATCCTCCGTTAGAGGCACCGGTTCGCGGCCGGCACGTATGGTGGAACGGCGCCCGCTCGGCCGCGCCCGTGCCGCGCCAGCACGTACTCGATAGGACATCGCCAGGTGCATCACGCCAATCATTTCTACGGGCACGCGCACGTGTTGGCGCGCTACTGCGGGCTGGACCCGGAGCGGCCCCCGCGACTGCACGGCTACGTGCAGCACGGCTGGAACATCGGTGACGGTCTCGCCCCGGGCACGCCGTACGTCGCCCGCAGCCCGATCTACCTGTGGTCGGAGCAGACCCGCCGCCGGGCGTGGTCGCTGGGCCGGCGCAACACGGTGGTGATCGGCGCCCCGTGGGTCTATCTCCAGCAGCTGGAGCCCGAGCCGGCCGGGCCCGCCAGCCCGCGGGAGGGCACGATCTTCTACCCCTTCCACGGCTGGGAGAAGCAGAAGGTCAAGGGCGACCACCGGGGCCTGATCTCCATGATCAAAGAGGTGGAGGAGGGCCCGGTCACGATCTGCCTCTACTGGCAGGAGTTCCAGACCCGGCGGATCCGCCGGCTCTACGAGCGCGCCGGCTTCCGCATCGTCTGCCACGGCTACCGCGGCTACTGGTGGGACAAGACCGACACCCGGTTCCTCTACCACCAGCTCGCTGAGCTGCGCCGGCACAAGCGGGTCGCGTCCAACAGGGTCAGCAGCGCGTTGTGGTACGGGATCCTCAGCGGCTGCGAACCGGCCGTCTACGGTGACCCGATGGTGCTCGACGACGAGGACCCGACGTTCGGCGGCATCGGCCGGATCCGGCGGCAGTGGCCGGAGCTGCACGGCACGCACGTCGACGTGGCCCTCGCCCGGGAACTGGCGCGGGAGGAGCTGGGCGTGTCGTTCATCGCCTCGCCGTCGGAGCTGCGTGAGATGTTCAAGTGGCCGAGCCCGGGAGACGAACCGCTGTGACGATGCCCGACACCGTCGTACCGTCCAACCTGCGACTCATCGGCGGCGAGATGCTGGTCTGGTCCGACGACGACGCGACCGCCGGCCGGGTGGCCGCGCACGGCCGCCTGCTCGGCACGCTGGCGGAGCGGGCCTGCCGGGCGCTGCCCGGCGCGCGGCGGGTCCTGGTCGCCGGTCCGCACAGCGTCGCGCTGGTCGCGCGGCTCGCCGCCACCGGGGTCAAGATCACGTGCCTGGTGCGGGCGTACGCCGACGGCGCGGCCGTCGCCCGCCGCCTGCCCGACGCCCGCGTGCTCTGCGGCAGCCTCGCCAAGCTCGACGCGGACGAGCAGTTCGACGCCGTCGTGGCACTGGACGGGCTGCACCGGCTCAGCTCGGTGGAGGGCGCGGACCTGACCTGGGGGGAGTCCCTGGAGCGGCTGATCGGCGCCCTCGCCCCGGACGGCCGCCTGGTGCTGGGCCTGGACAACCTGCTCGGCGTGCACCGCCTGGTGGAGATGACGCCCTGGTACGCCGACGAGACCGACGCCGCGTGGAGCCCGGTCGGGGAGTACGACGAGTCCCGGCCCCGCTCCCTGCACCAGCTCGGCGAGCGGCTCGGCCGAGCCGGGCTGCGGGTGGCGGCGAGCTACGCCGGCTACCCCCTGCCCGGGGCGCCGAGCGTGCTGGTCGGCGCCGGCGGCGCGGCGGACGACGCGGCGCTGCGGGGCTTCCTCGACGGCACGATCAGCGCGGCGCTCGGCGACGCGTACGCCGGCACGCCGGTGTTGTCGGACCCGCGCCGG
>DASQDS010000882.1:0-5204 GCA_035634075.1 Pilimelia sp.
CGCGTCCGGTCCCGCCGCCGCGCGGCCGAGCCGGGCGACCCGGGCGCGGTGCCGCAGCGCCTGTTGCAGATGCGGCAGGAACAGCCGCAGCACCGCCCGATCGGCGGGCGAGAAGCCGCGCCGGGAGCGGTTGACCACCAGCGACGCGGTCCGCCCGGGGCTGCCCCCGATGACCGCGACGAGCTGGTCGGCGATCCGCCGGTGGCGGTAGTACTCCGTGTAGAGGGGCAGCCGGCGGAACCCGGCGGCAGCCACCACGTCGGACAAGGCGACGCAGGTGCCGGTGGCCAGTGGGTCGCCCGCCAGCGCGGCGAAAACCGGGTGCTGCGCGAGGTGGCGGTGGTACGCCTCGACCGGCGCGCCCCGCCCGGCGTACCGGGGCTCGACGAGCTGCCGCCGCTCCCGCGGCGCCGGTCCCCGGGTGTCGAGCTCGTGGTAGGCGACCGAGTCGCACGGCAGGAGGTCGGCGGCGGCCCGCAGCACGGTCGGCAGGAAGGCGTCGTCGGTGGCGGCGTTCATGGCGCGGACCGCCGCCAGGACCGCGTGCAGCCGCGGCGCGGGCAGCGCCGCCTCGGGGCCGGTCGGCATGGTTCGGACCTCCACTCGCCGTCGTCGCCTTCACCGTGCCCGCCGCGCGCGCCCGCGGGAAGGGCGGATCGCCCGCCTCCGCCGGGCGGATGTCCCGGCTGGCGCCCCTGCGCAGAACTGCGTATCGCGGCCCGGATCCCCGGCGTGGTCCCGTTGCTTCCGGCAAGCGGGGCCACCAGGCCGCCGCCGAAGAAGTCGCCGGCGCGATGTCCACAAGGGATCGGCCGGCAGGGATGAAGGAGCACCCCCGTGTCAGTTACCCCATCGAGGCGCACCACCAGGAGCCGGTTGCTCGGCGTCCTGGTCGGCACCCTCGCAATCGCCATCGGGACGGTGGCGGCGCCCACCGCCGCGCGGGCCGGGTCCGAGCCGGTCCCCCCGGCGGAGTGCGACCTCCCGGCGGCCGGCCACAAGGCCGCCGAGGACGAGCAGCGGAGCTGCCTCAGCGTCGATGCCGCACTGGAATCCGCGCCGTCGGTCGGGCAGTCGGCCCGGTTGCGGTACACGGTCCGGGCGGCCGTCGCGCGAGACGGCGTCCAGATCAGCGTGGAGCTGCCGCCGAACCTGCGCTGGGGCACCGCCCCGGCGGGCACGACCGTCGCCAGCCGGGTCTCGGTGGCCCCGCAGTCGAAGGGCACCGTGCAGCGCGCCGAGGTGACCCGGTCGCTGGCGGCCGGCGAGGCCGTCGAATTCACCGGGACGGTGGCGGCTGTCGCCGCCGGCCCGGCCGAGATCCAGGTCCGCGCCACCGCCGAGCAGCCGTACGGCGTGGACGCGGGCGGTGACGACGTCTTCGTGACGGTGGCGCCGGCGGGGCAGACGTCCCGGCTGGGGATCGTCTCGTCGCCGCGGTCCTCGGCCGTCCGCTACGACGGGGCCGCGCCCGCGGCCGACGCCCGCACCAAGGCGTTGCCGACCGACCGGCCCGCGCCGCCGCCGGCGGACGAGGCGGCGCCGCCGCCGTCGGACCGGTCCGGCGAACCGCCGTCCGAGCGGTCCGGGACGGCCGACGCCACCGCCGCCATCTCCTGCGTCACGGGCAGCTGGAACTTCGTGGACAACAAGGGGATCGCGCGGTCCGCGCGGCAGTGGCAGGTCCAGGCGTGGGACGACGACTCGAGTACGGGCAACGCGAACGACTTCCTGGCGTCCGGGTACACCGGCTTCGACGGCCGGTACAGCCTCTGCTTCAACAGCACGGACACCGGCGGCGCCGGCACCCAGGACGTCTACGTCGTCTTCATCGCCGACAACGGCGCCTGGCGGGTGCAGGGGCCGGGCGGGACCTACTCGTACGGCAGCGGCGTGGTCTGGAACGTCCCGTCCGGCGCCAGCCGGGAGATCGGCTGGCTCCAGCCGGGCGACCCGACCCACCACCGTGGCGCGCACGCGTTCCAGGCCGTCAGCGACGCCTGGAACGGCACCCCGGGCGCGTGCTGGGACCTGATCTCGGCCTGCCGCCCGGTCGTGGTGAACTGGGCGCCGGGTTCCACCGACGGCACGTACTACAAGCCGTCGACCAACACCGTGCACCTGGCCGCCGCCGACCCGGACTCCCGGCACGTGGTGGTCCACGAAGCGGGCCACTCCATCATGGACGACGTCTACGACGATGCCTTCATCAGCACGCCCAACTGCAACCCGCACCAGATCAAGCTGACCTCCTCACAGGGCTGCGCCTGGGTTGAGGGCTTCGCCGAGTGGTTCCCGGCCTGGATCTACCAGGACCCGTTCTTCCGGTGGCCGAACGGCGCCTCCGTCAACCTCGAGAAGCCGACCTGGGACACCCCCGGGTGGCACAACTTCGACAAGGTCGAGGGCCGCGTGGCCGGCGCTCTGATCGACCTCTCGGACTTCGCCAACGACGGCTTCGACACCTATGGCGAGGGGATGAACAACATCTGGACCACCTTCCAGCGCCACAACTCCCCGACGTTCCGCCAGTTCTGGACGCACCGCAGCATCGACGGCTTCAACATCGGCGTCGCGCCGCGGGCCGCGCTGCACCAGAACACCATCGACTACTGATCCCCGCTCAACCGGAAGGACAACATCATGCGAACCCTCCCGATGCGGCCGGTCCGGCTGCTGACCGCACTGGCCCTCTCCGTGGCCGCGCTGACTGCGGGCACAGCCGTACCGGCGCAGGCCGCGCCCCCCGGGCCGCCGCCGCTCTGTTTCACCGAGTACGACCTGCTGAAGTTCACCGGCTCGATCCGGGCGTACGCCTACCGCTCCTGCGACGACCAGCCGCCGGTGGGGATGAGCGTGGCGCTGGAGCGCTTCGACGCCGCCACTGGCGTCTGGCGGCGCGTCGCCGAGGGGGTCGGCGAGGCCAGGTTCAACTGCTTCGGCACCGGCATGCGGACCTACCGCCATGCCAAGGCGACGACACTGAAGGTGACCGCGCCCTGCACCTGAGTCGCGCGTGCGTGGCGCCTGAGTGGCGGCACACCTGCGGTAGCCCGCCCGGCCGGGCGAGGGGATGGCTCCCTCGCCCGGCCGGGCCGCTTCGTGCCCCGGCGTCCTGCCGGTGGCGGAGATCGCCGCCAGCGGGCACATCACAATTTGAATCCCAGAACGGTATCTTGGCTGGTATGAGCGTCCAGATCACCGTGCGCCTCCCCGACCACCTGGTGGCCTTCGCCGATCGTGAAGTCCAAGCCGGCCATGCCACCAGCCGCGCCGACATCGTCGCCGTTGCCCTCGACCGCGAGCGCCGCCGACGCGCCGCCGAACGCGACGCTGCGATCTATGCCAAGCTGGCCGGCGCCGACCCCGACGGCCTCGACGGCGTTGCCAGTTACGCCGCCCGGCGACCCATCGACCTGGACTGAGATGCTGCGGCCAGTTCACCTTGCGAATCTCGACAGGACCCGCCCAGTCGTGGTCCTCACTCGGGAAGCCGTCCGCCCGTATCTCGCCCGAGTGACCGTTGCGCCCATCACCAGCACAGTGCGAGGACTCTCCATCGAGGTGCCGGTCGGTCCGGCCAACGGGCTGGAGCGCCACAGCGTTATCAACTGCGACAACATCGTCACCATCCCGGTGGCCGACCTCGGCCGCCACCTCGGCTATCTACGATTCCCCGAGGAGGCCGCGTTGGCCGCTGCGATCCGGGTCGCCTTCGACCTGGGCTGAAGGCCGCTTCGTCGGTCGCCCACGCTGCGGAAATCGTCGGCCCGGCGAACGTGTTCGCCGGGCCGACGCGGCGGTTACGGTGCCGCGGTGCACACTGTGCTGCGCAGGTACGATGCCTGCCGCGACGGTCATCGATGCAATGCCGCCGCGACGGGCGTGGCGGGCGCCGAGGCGACCGCCCGGCCGACCGCCGGGCACGCGGTGGAGCGCAGGTGAGGGAGGTGTCCGTGATGACCGAATCGCCGCGCCGTGCCAGCATCCGCCGGGTCGCCGAAGAGGCGGGCGTGTCCGTGTCCACCGTCAGCAACGTCCTGAACAAGCCGCACCTCGTGGCGACCGAGACGCGCCTCCGGGTGGAATCGGTGATGGACGAGTTCGGCTTCGTCCGCAACGGGGCAGCCCGCCAGCTGCGCGGGGTCCGCAGCCCCGTCGTGGGCTGCGTCGTGCTGGACATCTCCAACGCGTTCTTCGCGGAGGTGACGCGCGGCGTACAGGACCGGCTCGCCGAGGCCGACTGCATGATCGTGCTGTGCAGTACCGACGTCCGGGAGAGCCGGGAGACGCACTACCTGCGGCTTCTTGAGGAGCAGGGCGTCCGGGGCATTCTGGTGAACCCCGTGTCGCCGTCCCTGGACCGCCTCAAGGAACTCAGCAAGCGGGGCACGCCGGTGGTGCTGATCGACCACCGGCAGGACGACCCGGGACTGTGCACCGCCGCCGTCGACAACGTGCGGGGCGGCCAGCTCGCGGCGGACCACCTGCTGGAGCTGGGTCACCGGCGGATCGTCTACCTCAATGCCGAGGTCGACCTGTTCGTGCTCGGCGAGCGGCGGGAGGGTATCCGGCGCGCCGTGGCGGCCGCCGGCGGCGACGCCGGTGTGGTGGAGGTGCGCATCCCGCCGCCGGCCAACGCGGACGGGGCGGACCAGGCGGTGGAGCGGGTCCTGGCCCTCTCCCCGCGGCCGACCGGCATCATCTGCTTCAACGACACGGCCGCCCTCGGCGTGCTGCGCGGGCTCGGCCGCCACGGGCTAGCCGTCCCGCGCGACATGTCTGTCGTGGGCTACGACGACGTCCAGTTCGCCGCCTGCCTGTCGCCGCCGCTGACCACCGTCCGCCAACCCCGGTACGAGCTCGGCCGGGCCGCCGCGGAGCTGCTGCTGTCGGAAAGCACGCCGGACCACGAGCATCAGGAGCGGATCTTCCGGCCGGTCCTCGTGGTCCGGGGGTCCACGGGGCCACCGGCAGGTGGCTGACGGCTGACTGCGGCGCCGGCCGGCCAACGAAACGGGGGGCGTGCCGACCGGCACGCCCCCCGCAGTCGATCTGTCTTACCTCAGGTTGGGCAATTCATCGCGGGTGATGACGTACGCGTGGTTGTACACCATGCGCAGGTGCGCCGCCGGGTTGCTGCTGGTCAGGTGCGTGCCGTGCCAGGTGCCGAAGAGCACCCAGCGGGAGCCGGCCGACTGCAG
>DASQDS010000883.1:0-1959 GCA_035634075.1 Pilimelia sp.
GGGCCGCCGCGCACGACGACGGGGCCGGTGTCGACGTGGCCGGCCTGCTGGCCGTGCGGGGGTACGAGCCGTACCGCGACGGAGCCGTCCTGCGCCTGCGCAACTGCCCGTTCCACCTGCTCGCGGAGGAGTTTCCCCCGCTGGTGTGCGGCATGAGCCTGGCACTGGTGACGGGCCTGCTGGCGGGCTCCGGTGCGGCCGGCTGCGCGGCCCGGCTGGAGCCGGCGGCGGGCCGCTGCTGCGTGGCCGTTTCTATAGACAATGCCGATTGACATACAAGCGGGCGGTCTGGTGTGCTGCTCGGCATGGCCACCTACCACTTGGCGCAGCTCAACATCGCCCGGATGCGCGCGCCGCTGGACGACCCGCTGATGCGCGACTTCACCGCGGCCCTACCGGAGATCAACGCCCTGGCGGACGCGTCGGCCGGCTTCGTCTGGCGGCTGACCGACGACGACGGGGTGGACGCGACGGCACTCCGGCCGTTCGCGCAGGACCTCCTGGTCAACATGTCGGTGTGGACCTCGTTGACCGCGCTGCGCGACTACATCTACCGCACCGCGCACCTGGAGTTCCTGCGCCGCCGCCGGGAGTGGTTCCGGGCCGACGGGCCGGCGCCGCACGCGGTGCTGTGGTGGTTGCCGGCCGGCCGGCTGCCCACGCTGGACGAAGCCCGCGAGCGGCTCGACCGGCTGGCCACCATCGGCCCGGGCCCCGCCGCGTTCAGCCTCCGGCACCCGTTCCCCGCGCCGGATCGGGACGCGGCCGCCGTCGGCGCGACGGGGGTCGGCGGTCGCGCCACCGGGCGGTGAGCGCGCCGACCGAGACGATCGCCCAGGTGCCCTCCAGCAGGAGGAACCCCCACGACGCGTGGATGGCGGCCACGACGGCGAGGGCGCCGGCGCCGAGGGCGTTCACAATCAGGTACGGCAGCGAGTGGACGTCCAGCCGGTGTGCCTGCGCGGCGGCGAACCCCGCGAGGACGAGCAGGGCGCCAGCGATTTCGATCACATCGATGAGTTGCATGCTGAAGGCGCGCCCGTCTTTGCCGGTCCGGGTACGGTGCGCTCTCGTCCGGTGCGGCGCGGAGGCGCGCCGCCACCTACCACGGTAGCCGGACGCTGCTGCGCGGGCCGCCGGGACGCCCGCGCCCGGTACCCTCGGTGCGTGTCCCAGACCCCAGTTCCCCCACCCGCCGGCCGCAGGGTAGCCCTGCTGACCCTCGGCTGCGCCCGCAACGAGGTCGACTCCGAGGAACTGGCCGCCCGGTTGCACGCCGACGGTTGGCAGGTGAGCACCGACGGGTCGGCCGCCGACGTGGTGCTGGTCAACACGTGCGGGTTCGTGGAGAAGGCGAAGCAGGACTCGGTGGAGACGCTCCTGGCTGCGGCGGACGGCGGCGCCCGCGTCGTCGCCGCCGGGTGCATGGCGGAGCGGTACGGTCGGGAGCTGGCCGAGAGCCTGCCGGAGGCGTCGGCCGTGCTGAGCTTCGACGACTACCCGGACATCTCGGCGCGGCTCGGTGCCGTGCTGGCGGGTGAGCGGCTCGGCGCGCACACCCCGCGCGACCGGCGGGAGCTGCTCCCGCTGACGCCGGTGGCCCGGCGGGCGACGGCGGTGGCGGTGCCCGGCCACGCCTCGGTGCCCGTCGTCGACGGCGCCACCCCGGCCCACCTGCGCCGCGTCCTGCGGCACCGGCTGGACACGGGGCCGGTGGCCTCGCTCAAGCTGGCCAGCGGCTGCGACCGCCGGTGCGCGTTCTGCGCCATCCCCACCGTCCGGGGGGCCTTCGTCTCCCGGCCGCCGGAGGAACTGCTGGCCGAGGCGGAGTGGCTGGCCCCCACGGGCGTCCGCGAGCTGGTGCTGGTCCGCGAGAATTCGCCCTCGTACGGCAAGGATCTCGGCGCCCCCCGCCTGCTGGAGAAGCTGTTGCCGCAGCTCGCCGCCGTCGACGGGATC
>DASQDS010000884.1:0-1992 GCA_035634075.1 Pilimelia sp.
GGCGCCCCGCGGACCGGCGGGGGGCGGGTCACCCTCGTGGTCTCGCCCAGCCGGGACGCGGCCGTGGCGCTGCTCACCGGGCTGCCCGATCCGGGGGCCGGCAAGGCGTACCAGATGTGGGTCATCGACGGGACCGAGGCCACCTCGGCCGGCGTCCTGGCGGCCGGCGAGACGTCGGCCCGCTGGCTGCTCGCCGGCGTGCGCGGGGCCGACGCGTTCGGGGTGACGGTGGAGCCGGCCGGTGGTTCGGGCAAGCCCACGTTGCCCGTGGCGGTGGCCGTCCCGCTGTGACGGCCGCCGGGGTCCCCGGTCGGGACACCAGTCCGGGGGCCCGGCCGGCGCGAATCCCTGTCGAGACCGTCGCGGGGCCGCGGCGGGCGTCTCGACAGGGGGATCCCATGACCGCGTACAGCCGGGCCGGCGCGCTGACCAGCCGCCACCTGAACACCGTCGCCGGGCTCGGTCTAGGGGCCGTGTTCGTCCTCGCCGGACTCGCCGGCTTCTTCGTCTCGGGTGGCCACCACGTGGTCGGCCAGTCCGGCGGTGAGCTGCTCGGCTCGTTCCAGGTGAACGTCCTGCACAACCTCGTCCACCTGGCCGTCGGCGCTGGCCTGGTCGCCGCCGCGATCGCCAGCTCCCGGGCCGCCAGGGCAGCCAACACGGCCTTCGGCGTGCTCTACCTGGCCCTCTCCCTCGCCGGGCTGTTCCTCGTCGGCACCGCGGCCAACATCGTGGCGCTCAACGGCGCGGACAACGCCCTGCACCTGGTCCTCGGCCTGGCGCTCACCGGCGTAGGCCTGCGCGCGAATTGATTTGCCCGTCGTACCCATCCGACCGGTCGGCCGGCCCGAATCACCACTGAAACCCCACGGATTAGCGAAAGCCCGATGAAGGGACGTATCACCATGCGCAGTACCAAGTTCGCCGCCGTCACCGCCGCGGCCCTGTTCACCCTGTCGATGGCCGCCTGTGGTGACGACGGCACCAGCACCACGGACGCCGGGGCGGCCGCCGCGACGTCGGCCGCGGCGGAACCCACCATGGCCACCATGGACGGGGAGTTCGGCGCCGGCTGCGCCGCCGTCCCGAGCGACCCGAGCAACCCCGGCAGCTTCGCCGGCATGGCCAAGGACCCCGTGGCGACCGCCGCGTCCAACAACCCGGCGCTGGCGACCCTCGTCACCGCGGTCAGCAAGGCCGGCCTGGTCGACTCGCTGAACACCGCCGGCGCGGTCACGGTCTTCGCGCCCACGAACGACGCGTTCGCCAAGATCCCGAAGGCGGACCTGGACAAGGTGCTGGCCGACAAGGCCACGCTGACCAAAATTCTGACCTACCACGTGGTCCCGCAGCGGCTGGCACCGGAGCAGCTCGCCGGCACGTTCAAGACCCTCCAGGGCGGCGAGGTGACCGTGGCCGGTAGCGGCGAAGCCTTCACCGTCAACGGCGGGTCGAAGGTGGTCTGCGGCAACGTGCAGACGGCGAACGCGACCGTCTACATCGTTGACTCCGTCATCATGCCGAAGGCCTGAGGGTCGTCGCCATGAGGTTCGTCCGGCCGGCCGTCGCGGGTGTGCTCGCGGCGGCCGCCGGCCTGGCCGTGGCGGAGCTGCTCGCGGCTGCCGCCCGGCCGGGCGGGGCGCCCGTGGTCGCGGTGGGCGGCGCGGTGATCGACGCCACGCCGACGCCGGTCAAGGAGTTCGCGGTCCGCACGTTCGGCACGTACGACAAGCCGCTGCTGCTCGGCGGCATCGGGCTCGCACTGCTGGCGTACGCCGCGACGGTCGGCGTGCTCGCCCGCCGGCGCCCGCTGGCCGGGACGCTGGGCGTGGCCCTGTTCGGGCTGGTCGGCGGGCTCGCGGCGATGTCCCGGCCGGCCGCCGGACCCGTGGACGCCCTCCCCTCGGTGGCCGGCGCGTTCGTGGCCGTGGTAGCCCTGCGGTGGCTGCGGCGCCCGCCGGCCGGGCTGCCGTTCACGGGCGGCAGTGGGGG
>DASQDS010000885.1:0-6242 GCA_035634075.1 Pilimelia sp.
GGGCCACGGTCGCGGAGCTGGTGGGCCTGGCGGACGGCGACGCCGTTTCGCGCGGGACCGCCGGCGATGCGCTCCTGCGTCGGATCGCCGGCGACGCCCGGACGGTGGCACACGCGCTCGACGACGCCTGGCGGGCGGTGGAGCGGCTCCGGGCGGGGCGCCGCCGCAACGGGTTCGCCGGGCCGCCGCCGCGCCGGCCGGTCGCCCGGGACGTGGTCGAGCAGGACGGCGAGGTGGTGCTCGCCCGCACGGCCATCGGCCCGCGCCCCGACGCCACGCTGTCGCTGCGGGTGGCGGCGGCCGCCGCGACGGCCCGGCTGCCGATCTCCCGGGCCACCGCGGAGTGGCTGGCCGCCTTCTGCCCGCCGCTGCCCGCCCCGTGGCCCGACGCCGCCCGCGCGGCGCTGGTCACCCTGCTGGGCTCCGGGCCCGGCCTGGTGCCGACCTGGGAGACGTGCGACCGGTACGGGCTGATCGACCGCTGGCTGCCCGAGTGGACGCGGATCCGCAGCCTGCCGCAGCACAACCCGGTGCACCGCTACACGCTCGACCGGCACCTGGTCGCGGCGGCCGCTGAGGCCACCGCGTTCACCCGGGAGGTGGAACGGCCGGACCTGCTGCTGCTCGGCGCCTTCCTGCACGACATCGGCAAGGGACTGCCCGGCGACCACAGCGAGGTGGGGGCGCCCATCGCGGCGGCGGTGGCGACCCGCGTGGGGCTGCCGGCGGCCGACGCCGCCACGATCGCCAAGGTGGTCCGGCTGCACCTGCTGCTGCCGGAGGTGGCCACCCGGCGCGACCTCGCCGACCCGGTGACGATCACGACGGTCGCCGCGGCCGTCGAGGACATCGCCACGCTGGACCTGCTGCACGCGCTGGCCCGCGCCGACGCCGTCGCCACCGGGCCGGCGGCCTGGTCGGAGTGGAAGGCCGGGCTGGTCGCCGAGCTGGTCCGCCGGGTGCACACGGCGCTGGACACCGGCGCGCTGCCGGCCCCGCCCGTGCCCGACCCGGCGTTGCTGTCGGGGCCCCTGCCGGCCGTACACCTGCGGGACGACCGGGTGGCGGTGGCCGCGGCGGACCGGCGCGGCCTGCTCGCGGCGGTGGCCGGTTGCCTGGCGCTGCACCGCCTGGACGTGCTGACCGCGGACGCGACCACGGTCGACGGCCGGGCGCTGGTGGAGTGCCGGGTGCAGCCGCGCTACGGTGCGGCGGCGGACACCATCGCCCTCGCCGCCGACCTGCGGCGCGCCGTCGCCGGCGACGTGTCGGTCACGCAGCGCCTGCGCGGCCGGGCCGGCGCCGGGCGGGGCGGCGGGGCCGCGCCCAGGGTGGTGTGGCACCGCGGGGCGGCCACCGACGCGGTGGTGCTGGAGCTGCGGGCAGCGGACGCGGCCGGGCTGCTCTATCGGGTGGCCGCCGCGCTGGACCGGGCCGGCACCGCCGTGCGTGCGGCGCGGATCTCCACGCTGGGCGGTGACGTGGTGGACGCCTTCTACCTCGAGGGATCGTGGCAGGACAAGGCGGCGCGCGACGAGGTCGAGGCGGCCGTGCTCGCCGCCGCGACCACGGCGTGACCGCAGGCGCGTCGGCGGTGGGCGGGCCGGATACCCTTGCGGGGGGCTGGCACCCCGCCGTACCCGCCGAAAGACGACCAAACGGGATGTAGCGCTGTGTTTGACACTCTGAGCGACCGGCTCACCGGGATCTTCACCAAGCTGCGGGGCAAAGGCCGGCTCACCGAAGCCGACGTCGACGCCACCGCCCGCGAGATCCGGCTGGCGCTGCTGGAGGCGGACGTCGCGCTGCCGGTCGTCAAGGCGTTCATCGCGAACCTGAAGGAGCGGGCGCGCGGGGCGGAGGTGTCCCAGGCGCTCAACCCGGCGCAGCAGATCATCAAGATCGTCCACGAGGAACTGATCGGGGTGCTCGGCGGCGAGGCGCGCCGGTTGACGTTCGCCAAGCAGCCGCCGACCGTCATCATGCTCGCCGGCCTGCAGGGCTCCGGCAAGACGACCCTCGCCGGCAAGCTGGCCCGCTGGCTGAAGGGCCAGGGCCACCAGCCCCTGCTCGTGGCCTGCGACCTCCAGCGGCCCAACGCCGTCAACCAGCTCCAGGTGCTCGGCGGCCGGGCCGGCGTGGAGGTCTACGCCCCCGAGCCGGGCAACGGCGTCGGCGATCCGGTTCAGGTGGCCCGGGCCTCCATCGAACACGCCCGACGGGCGGCCCGCGACATCGTCATCGTCGACACCGCCGGCCGGCTGGGCATCGACGCCGAGATGATGGCGCAGGCGGCGGACATCCGCGACGCGGTCCGGCCCGACGAGGTCGTCTTCGTCATCGACGCGATGGTCGGCCAGGACGCGGTCAGCACGGCCGAGGCGTTCCGCGACGGCGTCGGCATCACCGGCGTCGTGCTGTCCAAGCTGGACGGCGACGCCCGCGGCGGCGCCGCGCTGTCCGTGCGGCACGTGACGGGCCAGCCGATCCTGTTCGCCTCCACCGGCGAGAAGCTGGAGGACTTCGACGTCTTCCACCCGGACCGGATGGCGAGCCGCATCCTCGGCATGGGCGACGTGCTGACCCTGATCGAGCAGGCGGAGCAGGCCTTCGACTCCGATCAGAAGGAGAAGATGGCGGCGAAGCTGCTCGGCGGCGAGCAGTTCACGCTGGAGGACTTCCTCGACCAGCTCATCGCCGTGCGGCGGATGGGCCCCATCGCCAACGTGCTGGCGATGATGCCCGGCATGGGGCAGATGAAGGACCAGATCGGCGAGCTGGACGACAGCCACTTCGACCGCGTCACCGCGATCATCCGCTCCATGACGCCGGGTGAGCGGACCAACCCGAAGATCATCAACGGGTCCCGCCGGGCCCGGATCGCCAACGGCTCCGGCGTCACCGTCATGGACGTCAACCAGCTGCTCAACCGCTTCGCCGACGCGCAGAAGATGATGAAGCAGATGGGCGGGATGATGGGGCTGCCCGGCTCCCGCCGCAAGGCGACCAAGAGCCCGAAGAACAAGCGCAAGGGTACGAAGGGCGGCAACCGGCCGCGGGTGGGTGGCGGCCTGCCGGGGGGCCTGCCGGGCGGGATGCCGCAGCTTCCGCCGGGGCTGGACCCCAACGCGCTGGCCGGCGGCGACGGCCTGCCGCCGGGCTTCAAGTTGCCGAAGCTGGACTTTGGCAAGCTGACACGCAAGGACGACAACGGAAAAACGTGATTCTCCGTCACGTCCTGGTTGCTCCCGGTAGCGTTTCGCTCGAAAGGGTGAAGCGTCGAAGACGGGAGGAGCCAGCGATGACCGCGGCGCCGATGCTACCTGAGCGGCACGACTGGACGGTCGACGACCTGGGCGACCTGTCGAAAGAGTTCCGGCACGAGTCGATGAACGGGCGTCCGATCGAGCCGTCCGACTCGCCGGCCCACCAGGACCTGTGCATCGAGGTGGCGCTCGCCCTGCGCGCGCACTGCCCGCCGCACCTGATCGTCACCATCGACCAGTCCCTGCGCGTCAACCGCCGCATCGAGGCGCGCCCCGACGTCGTCGCGGTCGGGATGGCCAATTACGCCACCACGCCGGTCCCGGTGGAGGACGCCATCCTCGCCGTCGACATCGTCTCGGTGCCGTCGGAGTTCCGGGAGATCGTCGAGACGGCCGAGGTGCACTCCAAGGCCGGCATCGCGACGTACTGGGTGCTCGACCAGATGCGCTCCGAGCTGTCGCTGACCGAGCTGATCCTGGACCCGGCCCGCAAGCGCTACTCATTCGGGCTGCACACCACGGACGTCTTCACGGTCACCGAGCCGTGGCCGATCACGATCGACCTGCCGGCGCTGAGCAGCCGCCGGACCGCCCTGCTGGCCCGGGCCAACAAGCCCGCCGACTGACGCGCCGGGGCGGTCCGGTAGGACTTGCGCATGGCGTTGCACGTGCGCGGGGTCCTGCTGCCCGACGACGAGGTCCGCGACCTGTGGCTGACCCCCGACCGGGTCACCTTCGAGCCAGTGCCCGGGGCCCGGACGGTCGCGGACCGCGGCTTCCTCCTGCCGGGCCTCGTCGACGCCCACTGCCACCTGGGGATCGCCCTCGGCGGCGCCCCGGTCACCTCCCTCGCCCAGGCGAAGGAGCTGGCGCTCGTCGACCGGGACGCCGGGGTGCTGGCCATCCGCGACGCCGGCTCGCCGTACCCGTACCCGGAACTCGACGACGACCCCGACGTGCCGCGGCTGGCCCGCGCCGGCCGGCACGTCGCGCCGCCGGCGCGCTACCTGCGCGACATCGGCGTCGAGGTGCCCGCGGCGGACGTGCCGGCTGCGGTGACCGCCCAGGCGCGGGCCGGTAACGGCTGGGTGAAGCTGGTCGGCGACTGGATCGACCGGGACGCCGGCGACCTGGCCCCCGCCTGGGACGCGGCCACGCTGCGGGCCGCGGTCGACGCGGCGCACGCGGCGGGCGCCCGGATCGCCGCCCACACCTTCTCCGAGGAGGCGGTGGAGATTCTCGTTCGGGCCGGCGTCGACTCGGTCGAACACGGCACCGGCCTGTCCACCGACCTGCTGGCCGAGATGGCCCGACGCGGCACCGCCCTCGTCCCCACGATGATCAACGTGGCCACCTTCGGCGGGATCGCGGCACGGGCGGAGGGCAAGTTCCCCACGTACGCCCGGCACATGCGCGCCCTCGGCGCGGGCTTCCCGGCGGTGGTGGCGGCCGCGCACGACGCCGGCGTGCCGGTGTACGTGGGCACCGACGCCGGCGGCGGCATCGGCCACGGGCTTGCCGTGGCGGAGATGCTGCTGCTGCACGAGCGGGCCGGGATCCCGGCGGCGGACGTGCTGGCGGCGGCGTCCTGGGGCGCGCGGCGGTGGCTCGACATCCCGGGGCTTGTCGAGGGCGGCCTGCCGGACCTGCTGATCTGCGACGACGACCCGCGCGCCGACCTCGCCGCCCTGCGCACCCCCCGCCACCTAATCCTCCGCGGCCGCCTCGTGCGCTAACCCCCCCGCCCCCGCGCCCCCGCCCCCGCGCCCCCGCCCCGCCCGCCGTATTCGCGATCTTGGTCCCGTGACCCCCGGAAACGGTGGCGTGGGGTCCAAGATCTCGGTGGCGGCGCGCGGGCCGGCGTGGTCGTTAGGGATCTTGGTCCCGTGACCCCCGGAAACGGAGGTCTGGGGTCCAAGATCTCGGTGGCGGGTGGCGGGTGGCGGGTGGCGGGTGGCGGGTGGCGGGTGGCGGGGGCGCGGGGGCGTGCGGAGGGGGAGCGGTGGGGCGGGACTAGGATGTCCGGTCATGGCCCGCGTGCTCACTCCCCGTGCGGAGGACTTCCCCCGCTGGTATCAGGACCTCATCGCCAAGGCGCAGCTCGCCGACAACGGCCCGGTGCGCGGCACGATGGTCATCCGACCGGCGGGCTACTCCATCTGGGAGCGCATGCAGGTCGAGATGGACGCGCGGATCAAGGCCGCGGGCGCGGAGAACGCCTACTTCCCGCTGTTCATCCCGGAGAGCTACCTGCGCCGGGAGGCCGAGCACGTCGAGGGCTTCTCGCCGGAGCTCGCCGTCGTCACCCACGGCGGCGGCAAGCAGCTCGCCGAGCCGATCGTGGTGCGGCCGACGAGCGAGACGGTGATCGGCGAGTTCATGGCCAAGTGGGTCGGCTCGTACCGGGACCTGCCGTTGCTCCTCAACCAGTGGGCCAACGTCGTCCGCTGGGAGCTGCGCCCGCGGATCTTCCTGCGGACCAGCGAATTCCTCTGGCAGGAGGGGCACACCGCGCACGCCGACTCCGCCGACGCGCGGGCCTACGCGCGCCGGATCCTGCACGAGGTGTACGAGGACTTCATGGTCAACGTGCTGGCGATCCCGGTGGTCGTCGGGCGCAAGACCGCCCGGGAGCGCTTCGCCGGCGCCACCAGCACGTACACGCTGGAAGGCATGATGGGCGACGGCAAGGCGCTCCAGCTGGGCACCTCGCACGAGCTTGGGCAGAATTTCGCTCGCGCGTTCGACGTCACGTACTCCAGCGCCGCGGGCGGCGTGGAACACGCGTGGACGACCTCCTGGGGGACGTCCACCCGCATGCTCGGTGGCCTGATCATGTGTCACGGCGACGACAACGGCCTCCGCGTCCCGCCGCGGCTGGCGCCAGTCCAGGCGTACGTGATGAGTGTCACCGCGGGCGCAGGGGTGGGCGAGGCGGCGGCCACGCTGCGCGACGCGCTGCGCGACGCCGGCGTC
>DASQDS010000886.1:0-3973 GCA_035634075.1 Pilimelia sp.
GACGAAGCGGTTGTTGCTCGCCGCCCGGTCCGCCAGGGCGGTCAGCAGCTCGTCGCCCATCAGCGAGATCGGCGGCGCGCCCATCGTCACCACGACGTCGCCCTCCCGCGCGCGCCGGGCCACCTCGCCGGGCACGTCCGCCCAGGACGGCACGAAGATCTTGTCGGCGGCGGCCAGCGGGACCGCCGCCGTCAGCGCGGCACCGCCCTCGCCGGGCTCGCGGACCTCGCCCGGGCCGAAGACCTCAAGGACCACCGCCTCGTCCGCGATGGCCAGCGCCGCGGCGATCTCCGCCTGCATGTCGCGGGTCCGGTAGAGCCGGTACGGCTGGAACACCACCAGCAGCCGGCCGTCGCCGGCGACCTCCCGCAGCGTCTGGAGGGCGGCGGTCATCGAGGTGGGGTGGTAGGCGTACTCGTCGTAGACCCGCACCCCGCCCACGACGCCCTTGAGCTCGAACCGGCGGCGTACCCCCGGGAAGGCCGCCAGCGCCTCGACCGCGGCGCTCGCCGGCAGGCCCAGCTTCAGCGCCGTCAGCACGGCCGCCGCGCTGTTCAGCCCGAGGTGGCGGCCGGGCACCCGCAGCGCCACCTCGCCCAGCGGCGCGCCGTCGAGGGCCGCGAGGTAGCGGACCCCGGACACCGCGGACACCACCTCCGACAGGCGCAGGTCGGCGTCCGCCGCCTCGCCGTACGTGTAGACGCGTCGGCCCGCGGCGCGCAGGGAGTCCGCCAGCCGGCGCGCGCCGGGGTCGTCCGCGCACGTCACCACGAATCCGTCCGGGTCCACCAGGTGGCCGAACTCCACGAAGGCCGCCGCCAGCCCGGCCAGGTCCCCGTAGGTGTTGAGGTGGTCGGCGTCCACGTTCGTCACGATCGCCACGTACGGCCGGTAGAGCAGGAAGGAGCGGTCGCTCTCGTCGGCCTCGGCCACGAAGTACTGGCCGCTGCCGTGGTGGGCGTTGGAGCCGACCTCCGAGATCTCCCCGCCGATCACGAAGGACGGGTCCTCCCCCGCGTGCTGGAAGATCAGCGTGGCCATCGACGTGGTGGTGGTCTTGCCGTGCGTGCCCGCCACGGCGATCGTGCGGCGGCCCGTCATCGCGGCGGCGAGCGCCTCGGAGCGGTGCAGGACGCGCAGCCCGCGCCGCCGGGCCTCGACCAGCTCCAGGTGGTCCGCGGGGATCGCGGTCGAATACACCACCGTGTCCACGCCATCGAGGTTGGTCACCTCGTGGGTCATGTGCACCGTGCCGCCGAGCGCGCGCAGCGCGGCCAACGCCGGCCACTCCCGCAGCTCGCTGCCGGTCACCCGGATCCCCCGGGTGAGCAGCAGCCGGGCGAGCCCGCTCATGCCCACCCCGCCGACCCCGATGAGGTGTACGGTGCCCAGCTCCTCGGCGGTCAGCACGCCCGCCGGGATCAGCTCAGCCGTGTCCACTGTGTCACACCTTCCCTGTCGCGCCGGCCGTGCCCGCGCCCGCTGGCGCGGCTCACCAGCCGACGGCCTCGAGGACGAACTGGCGCAGGGCCTCGTCCCCGTCCCGCCGCCCGTACGCCGCCGCGGCCGTACCCATCTCCGCCAGCCGCCGGGCGTCCCGGATCAACGGCACGACGGCCTGCTCTATCCAGCCCGGGCTCAGCTCGGCGTCGTCGACGAGGAGCCCGCCGCCGGCCTGCACCACCGGCAGCGCGTTGCGGTACTGCTCCCGGTTGGAGTGCGGGTACGGCACGTAGACCGCCGGCAGGCCGATCGCGGCCACCTCCGCGCAGGTCATCGCCCCGCCCCGGCAGAGCATCAGGTCCGCGGCGGCGTACCCCAGCTCCATCTCGGACAGGTACGGCAGCGTCACGTACGGCGCCGGCAGGTCGGTCGGCACGGAGATCGGCTCGTTGCGGGCCCCGATGACGTGCAGCACCTGGACGCCGGCGCGCGCCAGCTCCTTCGCGGCGCCGGCCACCGCCAGGTTGATCGACCGGGCGCCCTGCGAGCCGCCGGAGACCAGCAGCGTGGGCAGGTCGGGCCGCAGGCCGAAGTGCGCCCGGGCGGCGGCGCGCAGGGCGCCGCGGTCGAGCTCGGCGATCGAGCGCCGCAGCGGCACGCCGACAAGCCGGGCGTTGCGCAGCGACTCCGCCTCGGCGATCTGGTGCGCGAAGCCGACGGCGACGTGCCCGGTGAATTTCATGCCCATCCGGTTGGCCACGCCGGGCGGCACGTTGACCTCGTGGATCACCAACGGCAACTCGCGCCGCCAGGCGGCCAGGTAGGCGGGGACCGACACGTACCCGCCGAACCCGACCACCGCCTCGGCCCGCACCTCGTCGATCACCGCGCCGGCCGCGCGGGCGGAGCGCCACATGCGGTCGGGTGTCCGCAGCAGGTTCACGTTGACGGCGCGGGGCAGCTGGAAGGCCGGGATGTGCCGCAGGTCGTAGCCGTGCGGCGGGATCAATTCGTTCTCCAGGCCGCGCGGCGTACCCAGGCAGGTGATCAGCACGTCGGGGTCGTGCCGGCGCAGGCAGTCGGCGAACGCGAGGAGGGGGTACACGTGGCCGCCCGTGCCGCCGCCGGCCAGCACGACGGAGCGCAACTGTCCCATCAGGGCATCCTCTCCCCCCGCGCCGGGCCCCGCTCGCCCAGGTCGATCGGACGGGCCGGCCGCGGCGGCCGGGCCCGCCGCGGCGGCGCGGGCAGCGGGGGTAACGGCGCCCAGAGTAGTCGCACCCACCGGGCCGTCGGACGGGCGTGCAGGGCCCGCGCGGCGTCCGGCTCGGCGCGGGCGAACGACGCCAGCATCCCCAGCGCCGCCAGCGTGACGACCAGGGCGCTGCCGCCGTCCGAGATGAACGGCAGGGGCAGGCCGGTGATGGGCATCAGGCCCACCACCCCGCCGATGTTGATCACGGCCTGGGCGACCAGCCAGGTCACCACCCCCGCCGCCGCCAGCCGGCGGAACGGGTCGTCGACCCGCCGGGCGATCCGCAGGCCCGTGTACGTCAGCACCGCGAACAGCCCGAGCACCACCGCGCACCCGATCACGCCCAGCTCCTCGGCGATGATGGCAAAGATGAAGTCGTTCTCGCCGTTGGGCAGCCAGCCCCACTTGAGGCTCGCGTTGCCCAGGCCGGCGCCGAACCAGCCGCCGTCGGCCAGCGCATACCGGCCCTGCAGCGCCTGGTAGCAGGCCACCTGCTCGCACTTGTCGGACGGGTTGAAGAAGGCGACGAGCCGCTCCAGCCGGTAGTCGCGCTTGCCCGGGGCCGCGACGAGCAGCGCCAGCCCGGCAAGGCCGGCGGCGAACATCCCGGCGAAGACCCGCAGCCGGACCCCCGCCGCCCACAGGATGCCGACGAAGAGCATCAGCAGGCACAGCAGCGTGCCGAAGTCGTTGTAGCCCACCAGCACGAACAGCAGCGCCACCGCCGGGAACAGCGGGATGGCCAGTTCCCGCCACCAGCCGATCGACTCACCCTTGCGGACCAGCACGTCGGCCGCCCACAACACCAGCGCGAACTTCGCCAGCTCGGAGGGCTGCACCTGCATCGGCCCCAGGTACAGCCAGAGCAGGTTGGCCTTCACGGGCCCGACCTGCGGGCCGTCGATGACGCCGAAGCCGTCCAGCACGAGCAGCATGTCGAGCAGCGCCAGCAGCGCGAACGACAGCGCCATGAGCGGCAGGCCGACGGCCCGGAACGTGCGGGCGGGCAGCCGCTGGCAGACCCAGAAGCCGACCAGCCCGATCACCGCGAACAGCGCCTGCTTGCTGAACATGGCGAACGCGTTGCCGTTGTCCGCGTACGCCTTCACGCTCGTCGCCGAGAACACCATGGTCAAACCGATCACCAGCAGCAGGCCGGCGCTGGAGAGCAGCAGGTAGTAGGAGGCCAGCGGGCGGGCGAGCAGCCCGCGGAGGGCGGCCAGGCCGCCGCCGGGCACCGGGCCGCGGCGGGCCGCCGGCGGGGCGGGGGCGCCG
>DASQDS010000887.1:0-2079 GCA_035634075.1 Pilimelia sp.
GATGCGGCCGGCGACCCGCGGCCCGGCCGCCGCCGCGGCACGCTCCAGGGCGGTGGTGGCGATGTCGACGGCGGTGACGTGCCAGCCGCGCTCGGCCAGCCACACGGCGTCGGCCCCCTCGCCGCAGCCGACGTCCAACGCCCGGCCGGGGGGCAGCCCGCCGGCCTCGGCGACGAGCTGGGCGTTTGGTCGCCCGCTCCAGATCGTCGGCTTGGCGCGGTAACGCTCCTCCCAGCCGTCCCGCTCGAACATGGCCCGCACCTGCTGCCGGTAGGCGTCCACGGCGTGCCGGGTGTCCTCGGCGACCAGGTCGGCGTTGATCGCGGCCGCCGCGGTGGCGCCCGCCGCGGCCGCGGCGATCACCTGGGCACGGACGTCGGCCACGTTGCCCGCCACCCAGACGCCGGGCACGGCGGTGGCCCCGCTGGGGTCGGCGGGCACCTGGCTGCCGACGACGTGCCCGGCCATCTCCACGTCGACCGGTTTGAGCCCCAGCGATTCCAGCACGCCCGCCCGGGCGGTGAACCGGGGCGCCACGACCAGCGCGTCCAGCGCGACGACCGCACCCGAGGCGAGCCGTACCCCGGTCAGCGCGTCGTCTGCCACCACCAGCTCCGACACGGGGTCGGGCACGACCGTGATCCCGCGCGCCGCGAGCCGTTCGGCCTCCTCGGCGGCCGGCGCGTCGCCCTGCGACAGCAGCAGCACATGCGGGCTCCACTGCCGCCACAGGTGCGCGTGGTGCAGTGCCGTCGGCCCGGTGGCCAGCACGCCGATGCGCCGGTCGCGGACCTCCCACCCGTGGCAGTACGGGCAGTGCAGCACGTCGCGCCCCCACCGCTGCGCCACCCCCGGCACGTCGGGCAGCTCGTCGGCGAGCCCCGTCGTCACGAGCAGCCGCCGGGCCCGCACGCCGCGCCCCCCGGCCAACGTGACCAGGAAGCCGTCGCCGTCCGTCGCGGCGCCGTCGACGTGCCCGTCGATGATCTCGCCGCCGTACCGGGCCACCTCGTCGCGCCCGGCGGCCGCCAGCTCGGCGGGCGGCGTGCCGTCCCGGGTGAGGTAGTTGTGCACGTGCCCGGCAGGGGCGTTGCGCGGCGCCCCGGCGTCGATCACGAGGACCGACCGCCGCGCCCGCGCCAGCGACAGGGCTCCGCTCAGCCCGGCGGCGCCGCCACCCACCACCACCACGTCGTACGTCTCGTCCACGGCGCGTCCCCTTCGTTCGTCGTCAGCGCCCACGGTGCGGCGGGGATCGGCGACCTGGCAAGTAACGTTGCTGGTATGGCAAACGACGAGACCGCGGCGTTGGCGTCCGTGGGCGGCCGGCTGCGTGCCCTGCGCCAGCGTCGGGGCACGACCCTCACCCAGCTCGCCGAGATCACCGGCATCTCGGTCAGCACGCTGTCCCGCCTGGAGTCCGGCGGCCGCAAGCCGACCCTGGAGCTGCTGCTGCCCCTCGCCCGGGCCCACCGGGTGTCCCTGGACGAGCTGGTCGACGCCCCCGCCACAGGCGACCCGCGCGTCCACCCCCGCCCGATCGTCCGCAACGGCGCCACCTACCTGCCGCTGAGCCGGCGACCCGGTGGCGTGCAGGCGTTCAAGCAGATCATGCCGCCCGACCCGCCCGCCCGGGAGCTGCGCCGGCAGACCCACGAAGGGTACGAGTGGCTGTACGTCCTGTCGGGGCGCGTGCGCCTGCTCCTCGGCGAGCACGACCTGGTGCTGACCGCCGGCGAGGTCGCCGAATTCGACACCCGGGTCCCGCACTGCGTGACGAACCCCGGACCGGGCCCCGCGGAGATCCTCAACCTGTTCGGCCCGCAGGGCGAACGCATCCACGTCCGCGCCCGCCGCGCGGGCGCCGTCGTCGACAGCGGGGGCGGGGTGGCGTCCACCGCGGGCGTCGATATGCCGCGATGATGGGGGGCGTCGCGGCCCGCGGCGCCGCCACGGCCGCCGCTTCGTGCAGGGCGCCGGTGGGTGGAGCCAGGCGGCCGCGGTGGTGGGTCCGCCGCGGACCGGTCGCCCGACTACGGATCATGGAGGGCATGAGGTGGCCTACGACAGGGCGCTCGC
>DASQDS010000888.1:0-7941 GCA_035634075.1 Pilimelia sp.
TGGCCGGCTGGCTGGGCCTGGGGGCGGTCGCGCCCGCTGAGCGCGGCGACCTCGCCGGGGCGCTGTCGGCCGAGCTGGCGGCGAGCGGGGCCGGTGTACCGTGACCGGGACAACCGAAGTCGAGTGGGGTGTCGATGACCAGCGTGAGTGACCCGGTGGACGGGCAGGTCCACCCCCACGCGTACGCGCCGCCCGGCGCCGAGGTGCCGCCCCCCGGCGGCTGGCCGCCGCCGTATCCGGTGCCGCAGCCCGACCGGTTCACCCTCTGGGTGACCCGGGTCTACGCGCGGTCGCCGCGCTGGCTCGCGCCCGCGGCGATCCTGGCCTGCTTCGCCGGCGCGGCGGCGTACGTGCTGGCCAGCGACCCGACGGACGTCCCGGCGGACGCGGCGCCCAGCTGCATCGTGAAGCTGACCACCGGCTTCGACTGCCCCGGCTGCGGTGGCACCCGGGCGTTCTTCTACCTGCTGCACGGCAACCTGCCGGCCGCCGCCCGCCACCACCTGCTGTTCCTCTTCGCGGTGCCGTTCCTCGTCTACCTGTACGCCGCCTGGGCCGCGGACCAGCTGTTCGGCCGCAAGCTGCCGCCGCTGCGGCTGCGCTCCGCCACGATCGGGGCGTTCCTGGTGGCCTGGCTGCTCTTCACCGTGGCGCGCAACCTGCCCTGGGCCCCGTTCACCTCCTTCTACGTCTAGCGCGGTAGGGTGCCGCGCATGCCCGACATCGTCCCGCCGCAGGTGCGGCTCATCGGCTGGACCCATTTCGAGCCGCCGGACGACGTGCCGTGGACGACTGACGCCGAGGGTGGCGAGGCGCTCGCGGAGTTCGCCGGCCGGGCCTGCTACCAGTCGTGGAAAAAGCCCAACCCGGCCACCGCCACCAACGCCGGCTACCTGCGCCACATCATGGAGGTCGGCCACCTGTCCGTGCTCGAGCACGGGGTGGTGACCTTCTACTTCACCGGGGTCTCCCGCTCGTTCACCCACGAGCTGATCCGGCACCGGCACTTCTCGTACTCGCAGCTATCCCAGCGCTACGTCCCGGAGCGGGACGCGGCCATGGTGGAGCCCGCGGCGATCGCCGCGGACCCGGAGCTGCACAAGCAGTTCGTGGAGGCCACCGAGGCCAGCGTGCGGGCGTACACGGAACTGCTGGCGGGCCTGGAGCGCCGGTTCGCCGACGTGCCGAACGCGACGCTGCGGCGCAAGCAGGCCCGGCAGGCGGCCCGCGCCGTCCTGCCGAACGCCACCGAGACCCGCATCGTCGTCACCGGCAACTACCGGGCGTGGCGGCACTTCATCGCGATGCGCGCCACCGAGCACGCCGACGTGGAGATCCGCGAGCTGGCCGTGGAGTGCCTGCGGCAGTTGCAGGGCGTGGCGCCCAACGTGTTCGCCGACTTCACCATCGCGCCGCTGGCCGACGGTACGGAGGTCGCATCGAGCCCGTTCGCCTGGGAGTCCTGAGCTGTTGCCACCGGAAAATGGCCGCGCGGGGTCCGCTAGGTTTACAGGCATGACGCACGACGCACGACGGCCGTTTGGGCGCCTGTTGACCGCCATGGTCACGCCGTTCAAGGCGGACGGTTCCCTGGACCTGGAGGCGGCGGCGCGGCTCGCCGCCTACCTGGTCGACGAGCAGGGCAACGACAGCCTGGTGATCAACGGCACCACGGGTGAGTCGCCGACGACCACCGACGCGGAGAAGGAGTCGCTGGTCCGCGCGGTGGTGGAGGCGGTCGGTGACCGGGCCGAGGTGGTGGCCGGCGTCGGCACCAACGACACCCGGCACACCATCGAGCTGGCGCAGGCCGCCGAGAAGGCCGGCGCGGCCGGGCTGCTCGTCGTGGCGCCGTACTACAACAAGCCACCGCAGGCCGGCCTGCTCCGCCACTTCCGCGCGGTCGCGGACGGCAGCGGCGTGCCCATCCTGGCGTACGACATCCCCCACCGCACCGGGGTCGCGCTGGCCACCGAGACGCTCGTGCGGCTCGCCGAGCACCCGCGCATCGTCGGCGTCAAGGACGCCAAGTGCGACCTCACCGCCACGTCGTGGGTGACCAGCCGCACCGACCTGGCCTTCTACAGCGGGGACGACGCCACCACGCTGCCCATGCTCGCGGTCGGCGGCGTGGGCCTGGTCGGCACCTCGACCCACTTCACCGGCGCGCTGGCCAAGCAGATGATCGAGATGTACGACCGGGGCGACACGGCCGCCGCGCTGGCCCTGCACCGCCGGCTGCTGCCGCTGTTCACCGGCATTTTCCGTACCCAGGGCACGATCCTGGTGAAGGCGGGGCTGGCCGCGTGTGGCCTGCCCGCCGGCCCGGTCCGCCCACCGCTGGTGGACGCCACACCGCAGGAGCTCGAGCAGCTCCGCGCCGACTGCGCCGCCGCGGGGTTGGAGCTGTCCGTATGACGGTCACGCACGAAGAGTTGAACGCCCTGCCGCCGCTGCCCGAGGGCGGCCTGCGGATCGTTCCGCTGGGCGGCCTGGGCGCCATCGGGCGCAACATGACGGTCTTCGAGTACGACGGGAAGCTGCTGATCGTCGACTGCGGGGTGTTGTTCCCGGACGTCGACCAGCCGGGCGTCGACCTGATCCTGCCCGACTTCACCCCGATCCTCGACCGGTTGGCGGACGTGCAGGCCATCGTCCTCACCCACGGCCACGAGGACCACATCGGCGCGGTGCCGTACCTGCTGGCACACAAGCCGGACATCCCGCTCGTCGGCTCCCAGTTCACCCTCGCGCTGGTCGAGGCCAAGCTCGCCGAGCGGCGCATCGACCCGTACACGTTGACGGTGAAGGAGGGCCAGCGCGAGCAGCTCGGCCCGTTCGCCTGCGAGTTCTTCGCGGTCAACCACTCAATCCCCGACGCGCTGGCGGTGGCCATCCGCACGGGCGCGGGGCTGGTGCTGCACACCGGCGACTTCAAGATGGACCAGTTGCCGCTGGACGGGCGGATCACCGACCTCGCCGGCTTCGCCCGGCTCGGGGCCGAGGGCGTCGACCTGCTGCTCTCCGACTCGACGAACGCCGAGATCCCGGGCTTCGTGACGCCGGAACGCGAGATCGGCCCGGTCCTCGACTCGATCTTCGCCAAGGCGCGCGGCCGGCTCATCGTCGCCTCGTTCGCCTCCCACGTGCACCGGGTGCAGCAGGTCTTCGACGCGGCGTACCAGCATCACCGCAAGGTGGCCCTGATCGGCCGCTCGATGGTGCGCAACATGGGCATCGCGCGCGACCTGGGCCTGCTGCACATCCCGGGCGGGCTGGTGGTGGGCCTGGACGAGGCGATGAGCCTGCCGCCGGACGAGATCGTGCTCATGTCCACCGGGTCGCAGGGCGAGCCGATGAGCGCGCTGGGGCGGATGGCGACCGGCGACCACCGGCACGTCACCGTGGAGCCGGGCGACACGGTGGTGCTGGCGAGTTCGCTCGTCCCCGGCAACGAAACGGCCGTCTACCGGGTGATCAACCAGCTCTGCCGGGCCGGCGCCTTCGTGATCCACAAGGACGTGGCGAAGGTCCACGTCTCCGGCCACTCCCCGGCCGGTGAGCTGCTCTACCTGCTCAACGTCGTCCGGCCGAGCAACCTGATGCCGGTGCACGGCGAGTGGCGGCACCTGCGGGCGCACGCCCGCCTCGGCGTGGAGTCGGGGCTCTCGCCCGACCGGATCGTGCTGTGCGAGGACGGCGACGTGGTCGACCTCGTGGACGGGCACGCCCGGCAGGTGGGCCACGTCCGCACCCGGTACGTCTACGTCGACGGCCTCGCCGTGGGCGACGTGGGCGAGTCGCTGCTGACCGAGCGGAAGATCCTCGGCGACGGCGGCTTCGTGGCCGCGACGGTGGTGGTCGACTCGGTGACCGGCAAGGTGGTCGGCGGCCCGACCATCTCGGCGAAGGGTTTCTCGGAGGACCCGGAGGCCTTCAGCCCGGTGCTGCCGCTGATCACCGCGGCGCTGGACAGGGCCGCCGCCGAGGGCATCAGCGACCCGCACCAGCTGCAGCAGATCGTGCGCCGCACGGTCGGCCGCTGGGTCAACGACGCCTACCGCCGCCGCCCCATGATCGTCCCCAACGTAGTAGAGGTCTGACCTCGCCCCGCCCCCGTCCCGCCGGCGCACCTAGATCTTGGTCCCGTGGCCCCCCGAAACGGTGGCTTCGGGTCCAAGATCTCGCCGGCAGGTCAGGCGGCGGCGCGGCCGGCCGTGTACGTCGTCCGGATCGTCAGGGCGGCGGACAACCCGCGCGGCTTCCAGATGCCCGGCTGGACGACCAGGGGCACCCGCTCGCCGGCGAAGGAGAACGTGTTGACGTCCGCGGACCGGATGCCGTCCGGGTGCCGCGCCGACAGCTCGGCAAGGTGGACGAACATTGCGGCGCGCAGCTCGTCGTCGTCCGGTGTGGCCACCGTCGATGTGTACCGTGCCGCGGAGATCGACTGCCGGTTAGCTGTGCGACACGCCGGCACGCACACAGCGAACGGGTAGTGGATCACGAAGGGCGGGAGGCGCCCGGCGTACTCTCGGATCTGTGGGGTATCGATTGCTGACCACGCTGATCCTGGCGGCGCACTTCGCGTTCGTGGGGTATCTGGCGGTGGGTGGCTTCCTGGCCTGGCGGTGGCCGCGGACCATCTGGCTGCACCTGGCCGCCGCGGCGTGGGGCGTCGCAGTCGTTGCCGCGCGGCTCACCTGCCCGCTGACGGCCGCCGAGGACTGGGCCCGCCGCCGCGCCGGTGAGGCGGGTCTGAGCACCGGATTCATCGACCGGTACCTGGAGGGCGTCGTCTACCCCGAACGGTACGCCGTGGCGGCCCAGGCCGTGGTCGCGGTCGCCGTGCTCGGGTCGTGGCTGGCCATGGGCCTGCGGCGCAGGCGGGCTCGCGGCGCGGGCGGGCGCTGAGACACCCCGCGGCGCTGAGACACCCCGCGGCGCTGAGACACACGCGGCGCTGAGACATAGAAGGCACGCGCGTCGGCGCGCCTAAGCCGGGGTTCACCCGTTCGCGCCGTTACCGTGTCAGCATGGCGGGCCGCACCCTCAAGGCAAGCCGGCGTCCGACGCGCGGCTCCGCCGCGCGCAACCGTCAGCCGGCCCGCCCGCGTGCCGGCACCACGAGCCGGCGCACCCCCCGGCGCACCACGGCGAGCCCCGCGGCCGTCGTCGGGCGCGCGGTGGGCGCCGTGTGGATGGGCGTGGCGCACGGCGTGGGCTGGCTGGTCCGCGGGGTCGGCCGGCAGGCGGCGACCGCCCGTGACCTCGACCCGGAGCACCGCCGCGACGGTGCCGGCCTGCTGCTGCTCGGCGTGGCCATCCTGCTCGGCACGGCGGTGTGGTTCTCCGCCGCCGGCCCGGTCGGCGAGCGCATGGCGACGACGACCCGGCTGTTCCTCGGCGCGATCGCGGCGGCCCTGCCGCTGCTGCTGCTCGTCTCCGCGATCCGGCTGATGCGCGAGCCGGTCGACCCGGAGCACCGCGGCCGCGGCACGGTGGGCTGGGGCGCGCTGATCCTCGCCTCCGCCAGCCTGCTGCACCTCGCCCAGAAGCCCGCGAACGCGACCGAGATGGAATTCGCCGGCGGCCTGGTGGGGCGCGGGGTGGGCGGCACCATGGAGCGCCTCGTCACCGGCTGGGTGGCCGTACCGCTGCTGGTGTTGCTCCTGCTCTTCGGCCTGCTCGTGGTGACCGCCACGCCGATCAACCGGATCCCCGACCGGCTGGCCGCCCTCCGCGACATGGTCGTCGGCCGGCCGCTCACGTCGCCGCCCGACGGCGCCGGGGACGGGGACGACGAGGACGACGACGGGGAGCCCCCGCCGCCGCGGCGCCGCGCGGCCGGTGGCCGCCGCCGGCAGGCGGCCTTCGCGGAGGACGGCGAGGACCCCGAGGCCGAGCCGGCCGCCGGCGGCGTCGTGCACGACACGGTCCTGGTATCGCGTACGGCGCGGGTGCCGGCGAGCCGCAAGGTCGTCGAGCCGCCGGAGCACTCACCCCCGCCCACCCGGGCGGAGCAGCTCGCCATCACCGGCCTCGGCGGCAACTACACCCTGCCGCCGCCCACGCTGCTGCGGGTCGGCGCCCCGGCCAAGACCCGCAGCAAGGCCAACGACGAGGTGATCGCCGCCCTGCAGGGGGTGTTCGAGCAGTTCGACGTGGACGCCGCGGTGACCGGCTTCACCCGCGGGCCGACCGTCACCCGGTACGAGGTCGAGCTCGGCCACGGCGTCAAGGTCGAGCGGATCACCCAGCTCTCCCGCAACATCGCGTACGCCGTGAAGTCGCCGGACGTGCGGATCCTCAGCCCGATCCCGGGCAAGAGCGCGGTCGGGGTGGAGATCCCGAACACGGACCGGGAGGACGTCTCGCTGGGCGACGTCCTGCGCTCCCGCGCGGCCGGCGCCGACCACCACCCGATGCTGGTGGGCCTGGGTAAGGACATCGAGGGCGGCTACGTGGTCGCCAACCTGGCCAAGATGCCGCACATCCTGATCGCCGGCGCCACCGGCGCGGGCAAGTCCTCGTGCCTGAACTCCCTCCTCGTGTCGATCCTGAGCCGGGCAACGCCGGACGAGGTGCGGCTGTTGCTGATCGACCCCAAGCGGGTCGAGATGACCGGGTACGAGGGCATCCCGCACCTGGTCACGCCGATCGTCACCAACCCGAAGAAGGCGGCCGACGCGCTGGACTGGGTCGTCCGCGAGATGGACATGCGCTACGACGACCTCGCGGCGGCCGGCGTCCGGCACATCGACGACTACAACCGCAAGGTGCGGGCCGGCGAGATCACCGCGCCGCCGGGCAGCGAGCGGGAGATCCGGCCGTACCCGTACCTGCTGGTGATCGTCGACGAGCTGGCCGACCTGATGATGGTGGCTCCCCGGGACGTGGAGGACGCGGTCGTCCGGATCACGCAGCTGGCCCGGGCCGCCGGCATCCACCTCGTGCTCGCCACCCAGCGGCCCTCCGTCGACGTGGTCACCGGCCTGATCAAGGCGAACGTGCCGTCGCGGTTGGCGTTCGCCACGTCCAGCCTGTCGGACTCGCGGGTCATCCTCGACCAGCCGGGCGCCGAGAAGCTGATCGGCCGCGGTGACGGGCTCTTCCTGCCGATGGGCGCGTCGAAGCCGGTCCGGATCCAGGGCGCATGGATCTCCGAGGCGGAGATCAGTGACATCGTCAAGCACTGCAAGCAGCAGCGCGAGCCGGAGTTCCGCCCGGACGTGCTGGCGCCCGCGCAGGAGGCGAAGAAGAAGACCGACGAGGACATCGGCGACGACCTGGACCTGCTGGTGCAGGCCGTCGAGCTGGTGGTGACCAGCCAGTTCGGCTCCACCAGCATGCTGCAGCGCAAGCTGCGGGTGGGCTTCGCCAAGGCGGGCCGGCTGATGGACCTCATGGAGACCCGGGGCATCGTCGGCCCCTCGGAGGGCTCCAAGGCGCGCGACGTCCTGGTCAAGCCCGACGAGCTGGACGAGGCCCTGGCGGGCCTGCGCGAGGGCTGAGCAGGTGCGGTACGCCGTATCGACAACGCCGGTTGTCGATAAGCTTCGCGCGTGGACCCCGCACCGGACGCCGACGCCGAGCTGGTCGCCCTCGGCGCCCTGACCGATCCCGTACGCCGGGCGGCGTACCGCGTGGTGGCCGCCGCCGGCGAGCCGGTGGGGCGCGACGACGTGGCGGCGGAGCTGGCGATCGGCCGCACGCTCGCCGCCCACCACCTGGACAGGCTGGTGGCGGCCGGCCTGCTGGAGGCGTCCTACGCGCGGCGGACCGGTCGCGCGGGCCCGGGCGCCGGCCGGCCGGCGAAGGTGTACCGCCGGGCCCCGGGGGAGCGGGCGGTCGCCGTACCGCCGCGGGCCTCCCGGTCGGCGGCCGAACTGCTCGCCGAGGCGGTGGAGCGCGCCGGCGCCGATGCCACCCTCTACGCCG
>DASQDS010000889.1:0-3967 GCA_035634075.1 Pilimelia sp.
AGCCCCCCGCGCAGATCCGGCAGGAACAGCCGGACGCGGTGGTCGTCAGCTCCTGACCCGCCTGCGGCGGGTCAGGAGCGCGCCAGCCGGGTCAGGGCGCCGAGGGCCACGTCCGGCCGGGTGGTGTACCAGAACGGGGGGAGCGAGCGGCGTAGGAACGGCCCGTAGCCGCGCGCCGTCTCCAACCGGGAATCGAGCACCGCGACGACGCCCTTGTCGGAGCTGGCGCGGATCAGCCGGCCGACGCCCTGGGCCAGCCGGATCGCCGCGATCGGCACGCTGACCGTGGCGAAGCCCGAGCCGCCCGCCGCGTCGACGGCGGCGGCGCGGGCGGCCGCCAGGGGCTCGTCGGGCCGGGGGAACGGCAGCCGGTCGATGACCACGAGCTGGCACGCGTCGCCGGGCACGTCCACGCCCTGCCACAGCGACATCACACCGAACAGGCAGCTCGCCCGGTCTTCCCGGAAGCGCCGCACCAGCAGCGGCAGCGCCTCCTCGCCCTGAAGCAGCACGGTCAGGTCGGTGCGGGCCCGCACGACCTCCGCCGCCTGCTGGGCGGCGCGGCGGGAGGAGAACAGCCCGAGGGTACGCCCGCCCAGCGCCGTGACCAGGCGGACCAGCTCCTCCGCCGCCGGGTCGGGCAGGCCCGAGGCGGCGGGCCGGGGCAGGTGCGCCGCGACGTAGAGGATCCCCTGCCGGGCGTACTCGAACGGGGAGCCGACGTCCATGCCGCGCCAGACCGGCTCGTCGCCCGCCGACTCGCCCTCGCCGCCGGGCAGGCCCAGCGCCCGGGCCACCGTGTCGAACTTGCCGCCCAGCGCCAGCGTCGCCGACGTGGCGACCACCGTGCGCTCGGCGTACAGGTGGGTGGCCAGCGTGCCGGCGACCGAGAGCGGCGCGATCACCAGCGCCCGGCGCCCGCCCCCCGCGTACTCGGGCTTCTCCACCCACGCCACGTCGTGCTCGTCCGCCGCGAGCAGGCGCTGCGCCGTGGTGGACAGCTCGCTGAGGAGGGCCTTCGCCGCCTGCTTGCGGACCGCCTCGCCGTCGTCGGCCTTCACCTCACCGAGCCCGTCCAGCGCGGCCCGCGTCGCCGCGTCGAGCAGCGTGCACGCCTCCCGCAGCGCGCCCGGCAGCGGCCCGGTGAGCCGGCCGGCCGGCGCCTCGGCCAGGCCCACGGCCAGCGCGTCCCCCGCCTCGCCGAGCGCCTCGTACGCGGCCGGGTCGACGTGCGTGCGGGCCCGCCGCGCCGCCCGGTCGACCAGCTCGGGGACCAGCTCCGCCTGCGCCGCCGAGGAGACCCGGTCGGCCAGCTCGTGGGCCTCGTCCACGATGAGCAGCTTGTGCGGGGGGACGATGTGCCGGCCGGCGAGCATGTCGGCGGCCAGCAGGCTGTGGTTGGTCACCACGATGTCGGCCTCGCGGGCGCGGGCGCGCGACGCCTCCGCGAAGCACTCGTCGCCGAACGCGCAGCGGGTGGCCCCGACGCACTCCCGCGCGGGCATCGACACCAGCCGCCAGGCCTGCTCGTCCACCCCCGGGTCGAGCTCGTCGCGGTCGCCCGCGTCGGTCTTCGCCGCCCAGTCGCGCAGCCGCTGCACGTGCCGGCCCAGCCGGCCGGCCTCGCCAAGCCACTTCGGGCCGCCGCCCGCCGTGCCGGGGCTGTCGAAGAGGGCGTCGGCCGGCTCCTCCTCGGTGGACGCGTCGAGGCGGGCCAGGCACAGGTAGTGGTGCCGGCCCTTGAGGACGGCGAACGTGGGCCGGCGGCCGAGCAGCGGGGCCACCGCGTCGGCGAGCCGGGGCAGGTCGTGGTCGACGAGCTGGGACTGCAGCGCCAGCGTCGCGGTGGAGACGACCACCGGCCCGTCCACCAGCAGCGCCGGCGCGAGGTAGGCCAGGGACTTGCCGGTGCCGGTGCCGGCCTGCACGAGCAGGTGCTCCCCGCTGGCGACGGCCTCCGCGATCGCCGAGGCCATGGCCTGCTGCCCGGGGCGGGGCACGCCGCCGGGCACGGCGCCGACGGCGGCCGCCAGCACCTGCGCGGTGCTCGGCCGGCGGCCCCGGGGCCGGGGCGCGGTGGGTGCGGCGGTGGCGGGCGCGGCGGTCACCGTGCGACCGTACCGGCCCGGCGCGGCCCCGGGGCGCACGCCGGACCGACTTCGCGGAAGTCGGTCCGGGCACCCGCCATGGGTACGGCGGGCGACGTGTGCCGTCGGTTAGGGTGCGGACATGCCGAGTGACGTGGTCCGGGTGGTGTACACCAAGTACGACGGCACCCCGCACCGCGACTATCCGGCCCGCCGGCTCGCCGAGGACGACCTCGGCACGTGGCTCGGGGTGGGCGCCGGGACGCCCTCGGTCTACCACGGCCGCCCGTCCGTCGAACGCATCCCGTTCGTGCTGCTGGTGCCGCATTCGGCGTGGTGGACCGCGATGTTCAACCCGCCGCCGCGCACCAGCGAGGTGTACTGCGACATCGCCACCCCGGCGCGCTGGCCGGACGAGGATTCGGTGGCGCTTGTCGACCTCGATCTCGACGTCGTGCGGCGCCGCCAGACCGGCCGGGTGGAGCTGCTGGACGAGGACGAGTTCGCCGACCACCGCGTCCGGTTCGGTTACCCGGCCGAGGTGGTCGCGCCGGCCGAGGCGGCCGCCGCCTGGCTGTTCGGCGCGTTGGGCGACGGCACCGAGCCGTTCGCGTCGGCGTACCGCAAATGGCTGGCGCTGGTCGCCTGAGGCCTAGCCGCTGGGCGGCAGGCCGGTCAGCTTCGCCGGGTTGAGCTGGTTGAAGACGCCGGTGATCCGGCCGTCGTGGATGGCGAACGCGACCGTGAAGCGCAGGGTCGCGCCGTCCGGGTATTCGGCCTCGGCCAGCAGGCCGAGCGAGCCGTTGATCAGCACCGGCTCCACCGACCGGCGGCGCAGTTCCCGGACGCCCCGGCGGAACAGGCCGGCCATGAACCGGGCGACCTGCTCGGCGCCGGTCACCGGGCGTCGGGCGGCGGGCGCCACCCCGCCGCCGTCGCCGATCGCCTGCACGTCCGGCGCCAGGACGGCGAGCAGCCCGGCGAGGTCGCCGGACTGAGCCGCCGCGAGGAAGGCGGCGACCACCCGGCGCTGCTCCGGCAGCGGCGCCGTGTGCCGGACCCCGCCCACCGCGACCGCCCGGCGGGCCCGGGTGGCGAGCTGCCGGGCCGCCGCAGCCGTGCCGCCCAGCACGGCCGCGATCTCCGCGAACGGCACCGCGAAGACGTCGTGCAGCACGAACGCCACCCGCTGCTCGGGCGTGAGCCGTTCCAGAACGACGAGCAGGGCCATGCCGACCTCGTCGGTCAGCTCCGCCCGGGCGGCGGGGTCGGGGGCGAAGGCGGCGGCGTCGGCGGGCGGCAGCAGCACGGGCCCGTCGATGGTGGCCGCCACGCCCGGCAGCCGGCTGACGACCGGCTCGGGCAGCCACTGGCCCACGTACGCCTCCCGGCGCACCCGGGCGGAGCGCAGCACGTCCAGGCAGATGCGCCCGACGGTGGTGGTGAGCCAGCCGCGCAGGTCGCGGACCTTGGCCCGGGCGGCCGGGTCGCCGAGCGCCCCGGCGCACCGCAGCCACGCCTCGGAGACGGCGTCCTCCGCGTCGGCCCGGCTGCCCAGCATCCGGTACGCCACCCCGGTCAGGTGCCCCCGGTGGGCTGCGAACTCGTCGGCCAGCTCCTGCACGTTGCCTCCCCCGCCCCGCCCACGACCGCATTCTGCTGGACCCCGCCGGTGTCGTCGAGCGAATGTGACCCATGGAGGCATCGGTAACCGTATTATTCGACAGCATTCATGGGAAAACATCCCACACCGGGAGCGGTGCGCGAGGGCGTGTGAGTGATGACGGGCAGCGGCGCGGCGATGACGGCGATCGGGCTGGCGGCGGTCGGCGCGGCGGGCGCGGTGGCGGCGGCGGCGGTCACCCGGCGGCGGCGCCACC
>DASQDS010000890.1:0-2628 GCA_035634075.1 Pilimelia sp.
GTGCCCGGCGCGGCCACCCAGCGGGCCTGCGCGCCGGCCGCCGTGTCGGCGGCGCCGGCGGCGCGGGCGAAGCCGGGCCCGCAGATGGTGGCGAGTTGGCGCTCCACGGGGTGCATCGGCTCATCGTACACATGTTCGAACGATGACCGGGTCGCGCCGTGCACCCACCAGCGGTCGGCGGGCCGGTAACGTAGGGCGCCGTGACCAACGACTCGCCAGCCGGCCCGGCCACCGCGCCGCGCGCCAAGCGCATTCCCACCGAGCGCACCCATCACGGCGACACCGTGATCGACGAGTACGCCTGGCTGGCCGGCAAGGACGATCAGGATACGATCGCCTACCTGACCGCGGAGAACGAGTTCACCGAGTCGGTGACCGCGCACCTGGCCGGGCTCCGCGAGGAGCTGTTCGGCGAAATCAAGCGCCGGACGCAGGAGACCGACCTCTCCGTGCCCACCCGCAAGGGTCCGCACTGGTATTACACCCGGACAGTGGAGGGCCAGCAGTACGGCATCTTCTGCCGGCGCGCGGTGCTGCCCGGCGAGGTGGACCCGCCGGCGCCGGCGGAGGGGCAACCGCTGCCCGGCGAGGACGTGCTGCTCGACGGCAACGCGCTGGCCGAGGGCCATGAATTCTTCGCGCTCGGCACGTTCGACGTCAGCCCGGACGGCCGCTGGCTGGCCTACTCGACGGACTTCGCCGGCGACGAGCGCTTCACCATGCGGATCAAGGATCTGACCACCGGCGAGGTGCTGCCCGACGAGATCCCCGAGACGTTCTACGGCTCGGCGTGGTCCGCCGACAACTCGACGCTGTTCTACATCACCGTGGACGAGGCGTGGCGGCCGCACCGCGTGTGGCGGCACACGCTCGGCACGCCGGCGGCCGAGGACACCGTGGTGTACGAGGAGAGCGACGAACGCTTCTGGGTGGGCGTCGAGCTGACCCGGTCGGAGAAGTTCATTCTGATCGACATCCACAGCAAGGTCACCAGTGAGGTGCGGGTCATTCCCGCGGCCGAGCCGACCGCGGAGCCGGCGGTGATCGCCGAGCGGCGGCAGGGCGTGGAGTACGGCGTGGAGCACCACGGCCACCGCTTCCTGATCCTGCACAACGACGGCGCGGAGGACTTCGCGCTCGCGTACACCTCGGTGGACATGCCCGGCGACTGGGTGCCGCTGATCCCGCACTCGCCGGGCACCCGGCTGGAGGGGGTCGACGCGTTCGCCAGCCACCTCGTCGTCTCGCTCCGCACGGCCGGGCTGACCGGGCTACGGGTCCTGCCGGTCGGCAGCACCGACTCGTACGACATCAGCTTCCCCGAGCCCATCTACAGCGTCGGGCTCGACGGCAACCCGGAGTACGACACCACCTCCCTGCGGCTGCGCTACACCTCGCTGGTCACGCCGGATTCGGTCTACGACTACGACCTCGTCACCCGGCGGCTGCTGCTGCGCAAGCAGAAAGCCGTGCTGGGTGGTTTCGACGCCGGCGACTACGAGCAGCACCGGGAGTGGGCGCTCGCCGACGACGGCACGCGGGTGCCCATCTCGCTGGTCTGCCGCAAGGGCACCCCGCGGGACGGGTCGGCTCCGCTGGTCCTCTACGGCTACGGCTCGTACGAGGCCTCGATGGACCCGTGGTTCTCCATCGCCCGGCTGTCCCTGCTGGATCGCGGCGTGGTCTTCGCGGTCGCGCACGTGCGCGGCGGCGGCGAGTTGGGCCGGCGGTGGTACGAGCAGGGCAAGATGCTGGCGAAGAAGAACACGTTCACCGATTTCGTGGCCTGCGCGCGGCACCTGGCCAAGGCGGCGTGGACCTCGCCGGACCGGCTGGTGGCCCGGGGCGGCTCGGCCGGCGGCCTGCTGATGGGCGCCGTGGCCAACCTGGCGCCGGACGCGTTCGCCGCCATCGTGGCGCAGGTGCCGTTCGTGGACGCGTTGACGTCCATCCTGGACCCGTCGCTGCCGCTGACCGTCACCGAATGGGAGGAGTGGGGCGACCCGCTGCACGACCCCGAGGTGTACTCCTACATGAAGTCCTACACGCCGTACGAGAACGTCACCGCCGCCCGGTATCCGGCCATCCTCGCGGTGACCAGCCTCAACGACACCCGGGTGCTGTATCACGAGCCGGCCAAGTGGATCGCCCGGCTGCGGGCCGTCGCGCCGGCGGGGACCTACCTGCTGAAGACCGAGATGGGCGCCGGGCATGGCGGGCCGAGCGGCCGGTACGACTCCTGGCGCGAGGAGGCGTTCATCGCCGCGTGGACGCTCGACCGGCTGGGCGTCGCCGGCTGACCACCCCCGCGGCCGCCCACCGGGCGACGCGGAGTTTCGGCGTCATCTGACAAAGGCCGGAGCCCCGTCAGATCGAGGACACGAACCGACCGGCCGGCCGGCTCATACTCGCCCGTCCGCCGAGCAGGTCGTAACCCGTCGAGGGGGACCGCCGTCAGGGCCCGGCGCCGCGGCCCGGCCCTGACGGCGGTGGCCGCCGGCGGGCCACCGCGGCGCCAAGGCCGGGCGCGCCGTGCTGGGCCGGTGCGACTCAGGCGGCCGTCGGGTACGCCTGGGCGATAGCCTGGCGGAGCTGGCCGGCGTCCCGCACGGTGAACAGGCGCCCGCC
>DASQDS010000891.1:0-2137 GCA_035634075.1 Pilimelia sp.
GTTCCGCCGGGTCGGGGGAGCGCTGCAGCGGGGCCACCGCGCCGCCGCCGGCCAAGCCCCCCGGCCGCCGGCGGCGGCGCCGGACCACGGCGGTGGCGAACACCGAGCCCAGCAGGCCCGCGACGACCGCGTAGGGCGCCGTCAGGTACGCGGAGAGCTGGGGTGCCTGCTCCGGCACGAGCCTCGGGGCGGCCAGGAGGTACGCCGACGCGACCAGCAGTGGGCCGACGGCGCCGGACACCGCGGTGCCGACGCCGGCGCCGCCCCGGCGGGTGGCCAGCCAGGCGGCCAGGGCACCGAGGACCAGGGCCGACCCGAGGGCGAGCGCAACCGCGGGCAGGTACAGGTTGCGCAGCCAGTAGTCCCCGCCCGCCCTGGTGACGTGCCAGGCGCCCAGTTGGGCGGTCGTCGAGGCGCGTCCCGCCGCCACGCCGTTGATCACCACCGCGGTGGCGAGCAGCCACAGCCAGCCCGCGGTCAGCCCCACGTTGGTGGCCACGGCGCGGGCAGCCAGCGCGGCTATCGCGACGAAGAGGCCGATGATGACGCCGACCACGGCGTAGCCGGCGGCGATCGTCTGCGGGGAGAACGTGTCCGCCCGCTCGGCGGTGCGGGCAGGGATTGCCACCAGCGCGACGGTGACCAACGCACCCACCGCGGCGGCGACGGCCAGCGCCAGCCGCCACAGCGCGGCGGACAGCGGTGGAACCGCGGCGGGCGTCCGCGCCACGCCGCCCAGCCGGTCGGCGAGCACCGCGCCGGCCACGACCGAGACCGCGGCCACCCAGGTCGCCCAGGCCAGGCTGGCGTACCAGGCCGCGTCTCCCGCGTCGTCGGCAGCCGGCACCCACGCGATGATGCCGAGGCCGTAGCCGAGGCCGAGCTGTGCGGCACCCGCGCCGGCCGCGACGCCCATCGCGGTGACGATCGATCCTCCCCAGCCCCGTACGGCCATGCGGGCGAGCGTAGCGCCCGCCGGGTGCAGGGGCGACGCTCGTGCGGAGGCTTTCGCCGCGCCGATCCGGCGGCCACGCAGGGTGGCCGGGAAAGCGGCGGATAAGTTGGAGAACCGGACAGCGGCCTCCGCCGCCGGCCGCCCGGAGAGGACGATCGCCATGCCACAGGACCAGCCGGACCCCGCCAGCACCCCGGCGGACGGCCCGCCCGCGCGTCGACCGGACGACATGGCCCAGACGCAGGAGTGGGCGGAGCTGCCGACCGACGAGCCGCCGGCGCGGGATGCCACGGCGGCGATGCCGGCCGTGGGGGACGCCACGGCCGCCATTCCGGTGACCGGCGACGAGACAGCGCCGTTGCCGCGCGACGCGGACGGCACCGTCCAGCTGCCCGCCGCCGCCGCGACGGCGAACTGGTCGGCGCGGGCCGAGGTCCCGCCGGTGGCCGTCGAGACCTACGCCCCGGTGCAGTGGGAGGAACCGCCGCCGCCTACCCCGGGCGGCCGGTGGTGGCTGCCGATCCTCATCGGCGTCGTCGTGCTCCTGCTCCTCGGCATCCTCGGCTACGGGCTGTGGCTGATCGCGTCCGCCGCCGACGAGACCCCGGTCACCTCGGCCCCGACCTCCGCCGCGCCGGCCGCGCCGCCGCCCACCTCCGCCGCGCCGCCGCCCACGTCTGCCGCCCCGCCGACCCAGCCGGCGCAACCCGTCCGAGTCGTCGTCCCGCCGGTCGCGGGCGAGACCGCCGCCGACGCGCGGGCGCGGCTGGATGAGGCCGGGCTGCCCTACCGCCTGCGGTACCGCACGACTGACGAGGAGCCCGCCGGCACCGTGATCCGGACCGACCCGCCGGGCGGCACCGCGGTGTCCCCCGATACGGAGATCACACTCTTCATCGCGCGCGCACCCGAGCCCCCGGCGCCGCCGACGAGCGACGTGCCCGCCTCGCCCCTCGCGTCACCGCTGGCGGACTGACGGGCGGTCACCACCCGCGCCGGCGGTTACCCACCAGGATCATGCCGGCCACGGAGACCGCGAGCCCGAGCAGGCCCGAGTAGATCAGCGAGCGCGGGTACCAGGCGTTCACGTCGACGGCCCGCGCCGCCGGCCCGGCCGCGTGCACGGCGGGCACCGGTGCGGGTGCCGGCCGGCTGGGGTCGACCCGCCGCGGCGCGACGGCA
>DASQDS010000892.1:0-1739 GCA_035634075.1 Pilimelia sp.
CACCGGGCAGCCGATCTCCCCGGGGCCGTCCTTGTACGGGCCGACGTGGTTGATGCCGCGCGCGAAGACCGGCACGGCGCCCGCGGCCAGCCCCTCGACGTCGCGCACGGCGCCGTCGACGACCAGGGCGGCCAGCCCCCGAGCGGCGGCGTAGCGCGCCATGATCTCGCCCAGCACCGCCCGGTCCAGCGCGCCGCCGCCGTCGACGACGAGCACGTCGCCGGGCTCGGCCAGGTCGAGCGCCCGGTGGACGACGAGGTTGTCGCCCGGACGGGTGCGCACGGTCAGCGCGGGACCGGCGACCCGCGGCCAGCCGCCGCCGGGCACCCGGTGCACGCCGCTGACGCCGCCGGTGCGCGCCAGGCAGTCGGACAGGATGCTCGTCGGCAGGGCGCGGGCGCGCGCCAGCAGGCCGTCGTCGGGGCGCGGGCCGGGCGGGTGCAGCCGGCAGGTGCTCATCGCGGGGACCTCCTCAGGTCGGGGTGGCGAGGTCGGGGGCCGGACGGACTGGAGGAGCAGGGCGCCGTCCGGGCAGCCGGGTCACCGGCAGACCGCGGGAGCGGCGGACCATCCGGCGGCTGACCCGGACGGTGACCGCGGCGGCCAGGCTCAGGCCTGCGGACGTGAGCCACGCGGCCGGGTAGGAGGCGGTCTGCGCGATCACGCCGAACAGCAGCGGGCCGGAGGCGGCGCCCAGCGACAGGCCGGTCTGCACGAAGCCGGTGACCGACGCGGCGGCGCCCCGGTTGTCGCGGATGACCGCGAAGTGGAACAACCCGGTCCACGCCCAGCCGGCGCCGTAGGCCAGCAGGCTGCCGGCGACGAAGGCCGGCACCGGACCCGCGGCCAGCAGGACGTAGCCGAGGGTGCCGGCGGTGAGCAGGTGGGCGATGAACAGGTAGGCGCTGCGCCCCGGGTGCCGATCGGCCAGCCAGCCGAAGCCGATCCGGCTGACCAGGCCCAGCACCGAGCAGCCGGCGAACAGCAGCCCGGCCGGTCCGGCGTCGATGCCGGCGGCGACCGCGGAGTCGACGAGGAAGACCCCGGTCGGGGTGGCCGCGGCCGAGCCGAGGAACCCGCCGAGGGTGAGCACCACGAGACCGCCGCGGGGCAGCCCCCGGTCCGCCGCCCGGGTGGCGTGGCCGCGCGGTGCCCCGGCCCCGGCGTCCGGGCCGCCGGCGAGCGAGGCCAGCAGCAGGATGACGGCGAGGCCGACGGCGCCGGCGACCGCCCAGCGCCAGCCGAACACCAGCGCCACACCCGGGACGGCGAGGCCGCCGAGCAGGGTCGCCGCGGGGATCGAGGACTGCTTGATGCCGAACGCGACGCCCAGCCGCGCGTCGGTGACCAGCTCGGAGAGGACCGCGTTGGCCGACGGCTGGGCCACCGCGTTGCCCAGCCCGCCGACCGCGAGCCCGGCCATGAGGGCGGCCGGTGACCCGGCGAGGCCGATGACGGTGAGCGAGGTCGTCGCCAGGGTCGCGGCCAGTGCGGCGCCGCGGCGCGAGCCCAGCCGCTGCACCAGCCGGCCGGCGGGGCGGGCGAGGGCACCGGAGACGGCGAACAGGGTCGCCGCCGCCAGGCCGAACAGGCCGAGGCCCACCTCGAGGTCGGCGCGGATCTGCACCGCGAGCGCGCCGACGAGGAAGGCCGGCAGCACGCCGAGCACCGAGACCGCCACCGCCTGGACGACGGCGCGCACCGCCGCCGGGGACCGGGCCCGGCCGGCTCCGTCGGCG
>DASQDS010000893.1:0-2870 GCA_035634075.1 Pilimelia sp.
CGGTGCTGCCGCTGCGGGTCGCCCCGCGGGCCGAGGCGCCGGCGGCGCGACCGTGACGGCCACGCGGGAGGCCGGCGCACCGCGCACGGCGCCGTACGACCCGCTGCGGCTGTGCGTGTACGCCACCGTGGCGCTGTTGGCCTGGCTGCTCGGGCCGCTCGCGGTGTTCGGCTTTGCCGTGCTGGGGTTCGCCGGCTACCTGCGCGCGCGCCGCGGCGGCCTGACCCGCAGCAGGTGTGTGCTGCGGGACACCCGGCTGGTGCTGGCGTACCTCGGCGTGCTCGCCGTCGCCGGTGCGGTGGGCGTGGGGTGGCGCGTCGCCGGCTGGCTGGCCTGAGCGGCGCGCGGCTCGTGATCGACTGCCCGTTCGCCGGGTGCGCGCCGGCGGGTGGCACGGCTGACGGGTAGTGGATCATGGCGTCTCGTCCCACCGGTCGGCACACCGGCCGTGGGGGCTGTGATCTAGGCTCTAGGCGCGGGACGATACCGGCGCAGGGTCAATGGCGATTGCCGGCGGGCCGCCGCCACCCGACGGGGCGATCGGGCTGCGGTCCCTTGATGAACGGCCTGCTCACCGGCGCCGTACCAGTCAGTCCATCCACCAGCCCTACTCCACGCACTGTGCCCCACGGAGGACATCCATGCAGCAGCTCGCCGAGATCGGCGTCACCGGCCTGGCCGTCATGGGCCGCAACCTGGCCCGCAACTTCGCCCGGCACGGGCACGCCGTCGCGGTCCACAACCGGTCCGAGACGCGGACGAAGGAGCTGATCGAGCAGTTCGGCCACGAGGGCACCTACCTGCCCGCGCGCACCGCGGAGGAGTTCGTGGCGTCGCTGGAGCGGCCGCGCCGGATCATCATCATGGTCAAGGCCGGCGCGCCCACGGACGCCGTGATCGACGAGTTCGCGCCCCTCCTCGAAGAGGGCGACATGATCATCGACGGCGGCAACGCGCACTTCCTGGACACCCGGCGGCGCGAGGCCGCGCTGCGCGAGCGCGGCCTGCACTTCGTCGGCGCCGGCATCTCCGGCGGCGAGGAGGGAGCGCTGAACGGGCCGAGCATCATGCCCGGCGGTTCCCCGGAGTCGTACCAGGCGCTCGGCCCGCTGCTCGAGGACATCGCGGCCAAGGTCGACGGGGTGCCGTGCTGCACGCACGTCGGCCCGGACGCCGCCGGCCACTTCGTCAAGATGGTGCACAACGGCATCGAGTACGCCGACATGCAGCTGATCGCCGAGGCGTACGACCTGCTGCGCCAGGTGGCCGGCAAGGAGCCCGGCGAGATCGCGGAGGTCTTCCGGGGCTGGAATTCCGGCCGCTTGTCGTCGTACCTGATCGAGATCACCGCCGAGGTGCTGGGGCACGTCGACGCGGGCACCGGGCGGCCGTTCGTGGACATCGTCTCCGACCAGGCGGAGCAGAAGGGCACCGGTCGGTGGACCGTGCAGATCGCCCTCGACCTGGGCGTGCCGGTGAGCGGCATCGCCGAGGCGGTGTTCGCCCGCGCCCTGTCCGGGCACGCCGAGCTGCGCGCCGCGGCCCGGGCGCTGCCGGGCCCGGCCGACCGGCCGCAGCAGGCGGCGGACGGGTTCGTGGCGGACCTGGAGGAGGCGCTGTACGCCTCCAAGATCGTGGCGTACGCCCAGGGCTTCCACCAGATGCGGGCGGCCAGCGCCGAGTACGACTGGGACATCGACCTGGGCGCCATGGCCACCATCTGGCGCGGCGGCTGCATCATCCGGGCCGAGTTCCTCGACCGCATCCGGGCCGCGTACGACGAGGCCGGCGACCTGCCCTCGCTGCTCGCCGCGGACTACTTCGCCGACGCGCTGCGCGGCGCGCAGGAGGCCTGGCGGCGGGTCGTCGTGGCCGCCACCCAGGCCGGCGTGGCGGTGCCGGGCTTCGCCACGGCGCTGGCCTACTACGACGGGCTGCGCGCCGAGCGCTCGCCGGCGGCGCTGATCCAGGGTCAGCGCGACTTCTGCGGCGCCCACACGTACCGGCGGGTGGACACCGAGGGCAGCTTCCACACGCTGTGGGGCGGGGACCGCAGCGAGGTGCGCGGCTGACCACCGGTAGATAACGGACAACCCGGTCCGGCTGGCGCGACGCGTCGGCCGGACCGGTCCCGTCGCAGGCATCCACGTATCGAGAAGTCTTGAGTTTTTCCGGCCCGCGCCCATCCGCGGACCGGTGTCCTCCGTACCTCCTGGCGAAGCGCCGCGCGGCGCCACCGCGCGCCGCGGGTAACGCGCGAAGGAGGAGTGCCGTGGACGAGGTTCCAGCGACCGGCAAGATGGCGACGGGCCAGCCGGGTGCCGGTGAGCCGGTGGAGGTGGCGGCGGAGCCTGGCCACAACGGTGCGTCGGCAATCGACCGGGCCACCTCCGGGCAGCCCGACCGCTACCGGGCGGCGCCCGGGTCGATCCCGTTCCGCCGGTTGCCGGCCCGCGGCCCGTTCCCCGATGTGGCGACCGAAGAGCCGCTCTCGCTCAAGCGCAATGCCCTGTGGCCCAAGGCGGCCATGAACGGTTCCCGGCCGCGGCCTCGCTCGAGTGCCCGGGTCCTCGACCTGCTCAACGCCTCCTGGCCGGACGGGCTGCTGACCGGCCCGTGGCCGCGTGAGGCCGTCAACGAGCCGTGGCCCGGGTCCGGGCGGCCCGGCGCCACGCCGCGCGAGGCGACCGCCGAGCCGGCCCGACCGGGTGACCGCCCGGCACCGGCGCACCCCGCGGAGGGCGACGCCCCGGTGGGCGACCCCGCGGTGGGCGCTCCCGCGGTGGGGGACCCGGGGGAGCCCGCGGTCGAGCTGCCCTGGGCGATGGAGGAGTCCGTGCACGACCTGCCCGAGCCCGTGGAACTGCCGG
>DASQDS010000894.1:0-5934 GCA_035634075.1 Pilimelia sp.
GGGCCGCCGCCTCGTCGCCGCAGTCCCGGGTCATCCCGGCCAGGCGGGCCAGCATCCGGATGCCGGCCGGCTCGGCCAGCCCGTAGCCGGCCTGATGCGCGGCCAGCGCACCGGCGAGCTCGCCACGGCCGTCGCGGCACCGGCCGGCGGCGTGCAGCACCGTCGCCCGGTCGGCCCGCGCGGCAAGGGCCCGGGGCGAGCCCGGCCCGTCGAACGCCGACAGCCGCGCGATCACCTCCCGGTACAGCTCCTCGGCGGCGGCCAGCTCGCCGACGCGGTGCAGGACCGCGGCGAGCGTCGCCGCGTCGCGGACCGTCCGGGAGTCCGCCGGGCCGTGCAGGCGGTGGGCCGCCGCGTGGGCGTAGGTCGCCCAGGCCCGGGCCGGCTGGAGCTCGCCGGTGGCGAGCAGCACCCGCGCGTACAGGCTGGCCGCCTCCGCCGCCTCGGCCGTCAGGTCGTCGGCGTCGAGCGCCGCGCCGCCGAGGCCCTCCTCCAGCGCGGCGCGGGCGCGGCCGAGGTCGCCGGCGGCGATCAGCTCGTACGCCCGCGCGGTCAGGTCATCCAGGCCCAGAGACACGTGCCTCATAGTGCTCGGAACACGACGGTCTGTACAAGGGGCATCTGTGTGACACCCGCGCGGGTGTCAGGATCGGACCGGCCGGTCCCCGTCCGGTGGGCCGTCCGGGGCGCTGAGCAGCCAACTGCCCGGCGTCTGTGACGGCCACAGGCCCAGCCCTTCGCCCGCGTGCAGCTCCACCGCCGCCGGCCCGAGCCGGTCCAGCAACGTGTTGCCCCGCCGCTCGGCGTGCCAGGCGGCGGTGACGTACTTCTCGCCCTCCCGCGCCGTCGGCCGGGTCCAGCCGGACCGGCCCAGCGCCGTCACCGCCTGCTCGATGGCCGATCGCGGCCGCCGCGGCGTGCTGCCCAGCAGCAGCCATACGCGGGTGACCTGTACGGCGCCCCCGACCGCGGCCGCGGAGTCATCGTGGACGACCTTCCGGCTGACCCGGTCGGCGAGCCCCCGGGCGAGGTCGACCGCGGTGGGCGCGTCGGCGTGCGGGACGTCGACCACCATCGCCACCCCGACGGTCTCCGCGTGGCTCACCAGCTCCTCGATGGCCTCGCGCAGCGCGGGATCCGGCACCGGGGCGGCGGCCCGGACGGCGGCCTCCTTCTCGGCGGCCTCGTCGTCGTCCACCGAGTCGTCGTCCGCCCAGAGCGGGGCGGGCGCCGGCCCGACCGTCGGCGGTTCCCACCGGCCGGTCTGGTGGAACCAGTCCACCGCCGCCCACCACCGGTCCCACAGCGGATGGTCGACGGTCATGTCGTCGCCGTCCTCGGCGACCGGCCAATCCGGCTCGTTGCCGGACAGGAAGCCGCGGGCGTAGTAGCGGGCCTGCTCCGAACACACCGCCAGCTCGGCCATGGTGGCCGAGGTGTAGCGGCCCTCCTCCGGGCACCACGCCACCATCGCCCCCCGGCGCGTGTGCGACCGCCCGCGCGCGAGGAAGTGCCGGCCGCAGTCGCCGGCGTCGAGCCACAACAGCGGATCGACGCCGGGCGGCAGCGGTGGTGTCACGTACTCGGTCTCCGCTTCGTCGCCCACGCGTCCATCGTCGGCGGCCGGTCAACCGGTATCGGCACTGTCAACGCAGCGTGCGCAGGTAGCCGTCCAGGCGCTCGTACGTGGGGTCCAGGCCGTCCTTCATGCCGGTCGCCAGCGCCGCGTCGCGCGCGTCCGCGGACGGGTAGAGCAGCGTGAGCGTGCTGACCGTCCGGTCCCCGTCCGCCGTTAGGACCAGCGTGTTCAGCGTCTCGGGCCACTCGGCACCCCACGATTCGGTGTTCACCAGCCGCTCCGGCCGGTCGATCTCGCGGTAGACGCCGCGCATGGCCATCTCCGAGCCGTCGGTCCGGCGCCAGACGAAGTGCCACGCCCCGCCCGGACGCAGGTCGATCTCGCAGACGGGCATCGTCCAGCCCGCCGGGCCGGTCATCCACTGCGGCACGTGCCGGGGGTCGGTCCAGGCGGTGAAGACGAGCTCGCGCGGTGCGTCGAACACGCGGGTGACGGCAACTTCCAGATCAGACGGCATCGCGTACGTCGTCGTGGTGGTCTTGTCCGCTGTGGTCATGGTCCCTCTCCTGTCGTTGCAGATCGCGTAGGTAGCTGTCCAGCCGGTCGAAGCTGGGGTCCCAGAAGCGCCGGTAGTGCTCGGCCCAGTCGGCGACGTCCTTCAGCGGGGCGGCCCGCAGCGTGCAGGGGCGCCACTGGGCGTCCCGGCCGCGGCTGATGAGGCCCGCCCGTTCCAGCACGGCGAGGTGCTTGGAGATCGCCGGGCCGCTCATCGCGAACGGCGCCGACAGCTCCTTCACGGTGCTGGCGCCGTTGGCGAGGTGGGCGAGGATCGCGCGGCGCGTGGGGTCCGCGAGGGCCGCGAAGATGGCGCTCAGGCGATCCGTGGCCATAGTAGTGAACTCCTTGGTTAATTAACCCTGCGGTTAGATAACCAGCATGTGCCGTTCGCGTCAAGGGCCACGGCTCGGCAGATTAGTTGAACATTCAACAATTCTGTTCTAGACTGACCGGAGCGTGACCCGCTGACCCAAGGAGGAACCGATGGGCGTGACCCGCCTCAACCATGCCGTGCTGTACGTCCGCGACCTCGCCGCCAGCGTGGCGTTCTACCGCGAGGTGCTGGGCTTCCGCCCGGTCCCGATGACTCCCGACGGCTTCGCCGGCGCCGCCTTCCTGCAGGCACCCGACTCGACGAACGACCACGACCTGGGCTTGTTCGAGGTCGGCGCGGCCGCTGGGCCGTCCGGCGCCGGCCGCACCACCGTGGGCCTCTACCACCTGGCGTGGGAGGTCGACACGCTGAACGAGCTGGAGGCCGTGGCCGGTCGCCTCGCCGCCGCCGGCGCCCTGGTGGGGTCGTCGGACCACGGCACGACCACGAGCCTGTACGGCAGGGACCCCGACGGCATCGAGTTCGAGGTCGTCTGGCTCATCCCGAAGGACCTGCTGACCGAGGACGCGCTCGCGGGCCGCACGCGCATCGGCCGGTTGGACCTGGCCCGGGAGAAGGAGCGGTACGGCGCGCGGACGCGGGGCGGCCTGGGGATCTCGGTGCCCGCCGGCGCCTGACGTGACGTGGATCGGCGGGCCGTCCAGTTCGGACGGCCCGCCGATTCGTGTGTGGGTGGTCGGGCGGCTACCTGCGGGATGAGCGCCAGGACATCGGGCCGGGCAGGTCGACGCGGTGCGCCTTCGCCCGCGAGTTCCACGACCATCGCCCGATCTTCAGGCTCCAGGACGAGTAACCGTCCTGGGTGAAGTTCAGCCGCAGCGGACCGATCTTCTTGGTCTTGCGGTACTGGAGGCCCATCGGGTGTGCTCCCTTCGCGTCACCGGAGTGCGTCACCGGAGTGTGCACCGTTCATTCCCGACGGGCCGGGCCGGCAAACCGGGCGTGATCGCTAAGCCTACTAAACAGATAGGTTAGGCGGATGCGTAACGCCAGGCGAAGACGTAACTCGCAGCGCTCAGCGGATCCGTTCCCAACATATGGTCCGCCGTTGACGGGCCGCCGCGCCGCCGGAAGCATGGTGTCCATGCAGCAGCGACTTCTCCTCCGACTCGTCGCTCGCGTGCACGTCGACCTGGTCCGGCACGCCAGCGCCCTCTGTCCGCGCTGACCCGTCACTTAGACCTCCGCCACCGATCCGCGCCGCCCACACCGTAGTGGCGGCCGGCGACCGGTGCCCCCACCCTCCGCGCGCCGCCGTCCTGCAGCGGCGCGGCTTCCGCACACCCGCCCGCGGCCCACCGGCACCGGCGCACCCGGCGGCACCGTCCGCCCGGACGCGCGTCCGCCGGCGCCTCCGCGCACCCGGATTCCACATCGGACCCACCGCCGATCCGTCCGCACCGGCCGGCGCAGCACCCGAGGAGACACCGTGAGAACCCGCAACCGCCACCGGATACCGGCCGTGCTGGCCGCCCTCGCCGCCCTGCTCGCCGGTGCCGCGTGCGGCGGCGGTGCCGCCGGGTCGGGCGGCGCCGAGGTCACCGAGCTGCGCTACCAGGGCTGGGTGGGCCAGGTGCTGCTACCCGAGCTCGCGGCCGACCTGGGGTACCTGGGGAAGGTCAAGCTCACGTGGATCGGCAACACGATCAGCGGCCCGCAGGACATCCAGTCGGCCGCCACCGGCCAGGTCGAGTTCGGCGGGGCGTTCAACGGCGCGATCGTCAAGCTCGCCGCCGCCAAGGCGCCAATCACCGCGGTGGTCGGCTACTACGGCACGGACGCCAAGACGTACCAGGGCTACTACGTCACGAAGGACAGCCCGATCCGGTCGGCGCGGGACCTGGTCGGCAAGAAGGTCGGCATGAACACGCTCGGCGCGCACGCCGAGGCGGTGCTCAAGACCTACCTGCGCAGGGGCCGCCTGGGTGACGCCGACATCGACAAGGTCGAGTCGATCGTCGTACCGCCGGTGAACATCGAGCAGTCGCTGCGGCAGGGGCAGATCCAGGTCGGCGTCCTCGGCGGACTGCTGCGCGACAAAGCGGTCGAACGCGGCGGCCTGCGGCCGCTGTTCAGCGACTACGACATCTTCGGCACGTTCACGGCCGGCAGCTACGTCTTCCGCGACGACTTCATCAAGAAAAACCCCGGAACGGTCAAGGAGTTCGTCGCGGGGGTGGCCAAGGCGATCGAGTGGGTCCGCTCCCAGCCGCCGGCGGCGGTCACCGCCCGCTACGACGCCATCATCGCCAAGCGGGGCCGCAGCGAGGACAACTCGCAGACCAGGTACTTCCGCAGCCTGGGCGTCGCCGGCAAGGGCGGCCTCATCACCGACGCCGAGTTCGGCAACTGGATCCAGTGGTTGCGCGACGAGGGCGAGCTGTCCGGCGACGTGCGCCCCGCCGAGTTGTACACCAACGAGTTCAACCCCTTCGCCGACGGAGGCGCCGCATGACCGCCGAGCACGCGACCGGAACGAACCGGCCGGACAAGATCGTATTTGACCGGGTCGGGAAGGCCTTCCCGGTACGCGGCGGCGAGCCGCTGACGGCACTGAGCGACGTGGACCTCACGATCGCCGGCGGCGAGTTCCTCGTCATCGTCGGGCCCAGCGGCTGCGGCAAGTCGACCCTGCTGGAGATGCTCGGCGGGCTCGCCGAGCCCACCGCCGGCCGGGTGCTCGTCGACGGCGCGCCGGTCACCGGGCCGGGCCTGGACCGCGGCATCGTGTTCCAGCAGTACGCCCTCTTCCCGTGGCGGACCGCGCGGGGCAACGTCGAGTTCGGGCTCGAGGCCAAGCGGGTCCCGCGCCGGGAGCGCGCCGCGCGCGCCCGGGACTACCTGGACCTCGTCGGCCTGGCGGGCTTCCACGACCGGTACCCGCACGAGCTCTCCGGCGGCATGAAGCAGCGGGTCGCGATCGCGCGCAGCCTGGCGTACGACCCTGCTGTGTTGTTGATGGACGAGCCCTTCGCCGCGGTCGACGCGCAGACCCGCGACGGGCTGCAGGACGAGCTCCTGCGGATCTGGGAGCGCACCGGCAAGACCATCCTGTTCATCACGCACGGCATCTCCGAGGCCGTCTATCTGGGCCAGCGGGTGGCGGTCATGACGTCGCGGCCGGGCCGCATCAAGCAGGTCATCGACATCCCGCTGACCGGCCGCACAGGGAAGGGCGACCTGCGGTCGAGCCCCGAGTTCGGCCGCTACCGCCACGAGATCTGGAGCCTGCTGCGCGACGAGGTGCGCGCCGCGCAGGCCGCCGAGCGCCAGGAGGCCTCCGTTGGTTGACATCGCCGAGACCAGGACACCGTACGAGATCAAGACCCGCCGCAGCCGGCCGCTCGCGCCGGCGCCGGCCGACCCGGCGCCCGTGCGGCACGCCCCGGCCGCCCCGCGCGCC
>DASQDS010000895.1:0-1692 GCA_035634075.1 Pilimelia sp.
GCGGGCCGGCTGGCGGCGCTGGCCCCGGCCGCCCTGCGCTACGTCGCGCTGCGGGACCGACTGGCCGGCGCCGCGCCGCGCTGGGCGGCGCTGGTGGACGCCGGCGAGGTCACCGGCACCGGCGCCGACTGCCTGCGCCGGTGGCGCTGGCGGCGCGCCCAGACGTGGTTCGACGAGGTGGCCGGCGCGGTCGACGCGGCGGCGCTCAACCGTCGCGTGGAGGCGGCCCGGGAGGGGATCCGGCGGTTGACCCACGAGCTGGTCGTCTCCGCGGCATGGCTGGCCGTCGCCCGCGCGCTGGACGATCGGCGCCGGGCGGCGCTCGCCGACTGGACGGCGGCCCTGCGCAAGATCGGCAAAGGTACGGGCAAGAGTGCCGGCGCGTGGCAGGTGCACGCCCGGCGGGCGATGGCGGCGGCCGTCGAGGCCGTGCCGGTGTGGGTCATGTCGATCGACCGGGCGATCGAGCAGTTCACCGACGGCGCCCGCTTCGACGTGGTGATCGTCGACGAGGCCTCCCAGGCGGACATGTTCGCGTTGCCGATCCTCGCGCTGGCCGACCGGGCGGTCGTGGTCGGCGACGACCAGCAGATCGGCCCCCAGCTCGGCTTCGTCGGGTCGGTCAGCGGGCTGATCCAGGCGCACCTCGCCGGCGTCCCGTCAGCGGAGCACTTCGACCCCGAGGGCAGCCTGTACGACCACGCGGTGCGCCGGTCGCCGGAGCGGATCCTGCTCACCGAGCACTTCCGGTGCGTACCGCAGATCATCGAATTCTCCAGCCGGCACTACTACGACGGCAAGATCGAGCCGCTGCGGCCGGACCGCGTCGCCGGCATCGGCGAGCCGGTGGTGGCGGTGCACGTGCCGGCGGGCGTGCGCCAGGCGCTGCCGGCGTACGGCGACGTCAACGTCGAGGAGGCCGAGGCGCTGATCGCCCGCGCGGTCGCCATCGTCGCCGACGGGGCGTACGCGGGTCGCAGCCTCGGCGTCGTCAGCCTGCTCAGCACCAGCGGGCAGGCGCTGTACCTGCTCGCCCGGCTGCGCGAGGAGCTGGGCGAGGAGGAGATGCAGCGGCGGCAGCTGCGGGTGGGCGACCCGTACACGTTCCAGGGCGACGAGCGCGACGTGGTGCTGGTGTCGCTGGTGGCCTCGCCGCACGACGGGCGGCTGGCGGCGTTCACCCGGCGCGAGTTCCACCGCCGGGTCAACGTGGCGGCGTCGCGGGCCCGCGACCAGCTGTGGGTCTTCCACTCGATGCAGCCGGCGGACCTGCGCGACGACGACGCCCGGGGATGGCTGCTCACGTACTGCCAGAACGCCACCACGGCGGAGGCCGCATACGAGGACCTCGAGCGGGCGTGCGAGAGCGACTTCGAGCGGGAGGTGCTGCGCCGCCTGCTGGGTCGGGGGCACCGGCCGCTGGCCCAGTTCCGCATCGGCGGCTACCGGATCGACTTCGTGCTGCCCGCGCCGGACGGCCGCCGGTTGGCGGTGGAGTGCGACGGCGACGCGTACCACGGGCCGGACCGCTGGGCGGCCGACATGCGCCGCCAGGCGGTGCTGGAACGGGTCGGCAACTGCGTCTTCGTCCGCATCCGCGCCAGCCTCTTCAGCCGCGACCCGGAAGCGGCCCTGACCCCCCTCTGGCGCCGAATAGCAGACCTCCAAATCCCCCCCACCCCGCCCTCCCCT
>DASQDS010000896.1:0-7412 GCA_035634075.1 Pilimelia sp.
CTGGGGTGGCAGCGGCGGGGGCGGGAGCTGCGGATCGGGAGTCATCGCCGCCCACGGTAGCGGTGCCGCCGACCGGCCGGCGCGCCGCACGCGCCGCTGAGCGCGTCGGCCCGCGCGCGCTCGCCGCCGCTGGCCGGCGCCACTAACCTGCCTAGCAGGAGACGCGAGCACACCGCGAGGCAGATCACACGCGATGCACGAGGAGCCACGATGAGCGAGACGCTGGAGAACCTGCTGCAGGAGACGCGGGAGTTCCCCCCGCCGGCCGAGCTCGCCGCCGCCGCGAACGTCACCGCCGACGCGTACGCCGAGGCCGAGGCGGACCGGTTGGCCTTCTGGGAACGGCAGGCCCGGCGCCTGGACTGGGCCAAGGAATGGGACCAGGTCCTCGACTGGTCGCGGCCGCCGTTCGCCAAGTGGTTCGTCGGCGGCCAGCTCAACGTGGCGTACAACTGCCTGGACCGGCACGTCGCGGCCGGCCGCGGCGACGCGGTGGCGATCCACTGGGAGGGCGAGCCGGGCGACACCCGCACCATCACGTACGCCGAGCTGCACGCGATGACGTGCCAGGCGGCGAACGCGCTGACCCAGCTCGGCGTGGTGGCCGGCGACCGGGTGGCGATCTACCTGCCGATGATCCCGGAGGCGGCGGTCGCGATGCTGGCCTGCGCCCGGATCGGCGCGACGCACAGCGTGGTGTTCGGCGGGTTCAGCAAGGACGCGCTGGGGGGCCGCATCCGGGACGCGAGCGCGAAGCTGGTGATCACGGCCGACGGCGGCTACCGCCGGGGCAAGCCGTCGGCGCTCAAGCCCACGGTCGACGAGGCGGTCGCGGAGTCCCCGAGCGTTCAGCATGTGCTGGTGGTCCGGCGGACCGGGCAGGACGTGGCCTGGAACGACCGGCGCGACCTGTGGTGGCACGACATGGTGGGGCAGTCCCCCGCCTACCACGAGGCGCAGGCGTTCGACGCCGAGCACCCCCTGTTCATCCTCTACACCAGCGGCACCACGGCCAAGCCGAAGGGCATCCTGCACACCACCGGCGGCTACCTGACCCAGACCTCGTACACGCATCATGCCGTTTTCGACCTCAAGCCGGAGACGGACGTCTACTGGTGCACCGCGGACATCGGCTGGGTGACCGGCCACTCGTACATCGTCTACGGGCCGCTGTCCAACGGCGCCACCCAGCTGATGTACGAGGGCACGCCGGACACCCCGCACCGCGGCCGGTTCTGGGAGCTGGTGGAGAAGTACCGGGTCACGATCCTCTACACCGCGCCGACGGCGATCCGCACGTTCGCGAAGTGGGGCGACGACATCCCGGAGCAGTTCGACCTGACCTCGCTGCGGTTGCTGGGCTCGGTGGGTGAGCCGATCAACCCGGAGGCATGGATGTGGTACCGGGAGCACATCGGCGGCGGCCGGTGCCCGATCGTGGACACGTGGTGGCAGACCGAGACGGGCGGCATCATGATCTCGCCGCTGCCGGGCGTGACCGCGACGAAGCCCGGGTCGGCGATGAGCCCGCTGCCGGGCATCAGCGCCGACGTGGTGGACGACCAGGCCGCCTCCGTGCCGCCCGGGGGCGGCGGCTACCTCGTCCTGCGGGAGCCCTGGCCGGCCATGCTGCGCACCATCTGGGGCGACGACCAGCGGTTCCTGGACACGTACTGGTCGCGGTTCGAGGGGGTGTACTTCGCCGGCGACGGCGCGAAGCGGGACACCGACGGGCACCTGTGGCTGCTCGGCCGGGTGGACGACGTGATGCTGGTGTCGGGGCACAACATCTCGACCACGGAGGTCGAGTCGGCGCTGGTGTCGCACCCGTCGGTGGCGGAGGCGGCGGTGGTGGGGGCGACCGACCCGACCACCGGGCAGGCGATCGTGGCGTTCACCATCCCGCGCGGCAGCGTGGACAGCGAGGGCGCCGCCGGCGAGGCCCTGATCACCGAGCTGCGCGACCACGTCGCCCGCACGCTCGGCCCGATCGCCAAGCCGCGGCAGATCATGCTGGTACCGGAGCTGCCGAAGACCCGCTCGGGCAAGATCATGCGCCGACTGCTGCGGGACGTGGCGGAGAACCGTTCGCTCGGCGACGTGACGACGCTGCAGGACTCCGCGGTGATGGACATGATCTCGGCCGGGTTGACCGCCGGGAAGTCCGAGGACTGAGCGTCCTTAACGGTAGATGCGAATTATTCGCGTTATGTCTTTTATTGATCAACGTCATGTGCTTACGGTCCGGGCGCCCTGCTGGGCCCACCCCGACCGCGCCAGCCGCGCGGTCGGTTCTGTGACCGTGGAGGTATGTACGTGCGCAAGATAACGGCGGGCCTGCTCGCTGCCACCCTGGCGTCCGGCGCTGGCCTGACGCTCCCGTCCGTGGCGGCGGCCGCACCGCCCCCCGCGCCCACCACCACGGGCGTCGGGGAGCCGGGGCAGCCCAGCGACGACCTGATCAGCCCGCTGGAGGCCAAGCGGCGGGAGCTGCGCGAGCAGGCGATCAGCGATGTCCTCAGCGGCCGTGCCACGCCGGAGCGGCGGGGCGGCAGCACGGTGGTGAAGGTCGGCGAGGCGGCGGGCTCCGGCCCGTTCGGCCGCAAGGCGCGGCGGGGCCAGACCGGCGCCCGCGACCAGTACGTCGAGCTCTCCCGCGAGAAGACCGACCGGATCTTCGTCATCCTCGCCGAGTTCGGCACCGAGCGGCACCCCGAATACCCCGACGTGGACCACGACCCCGACTGGCCCGGACCGGCGCGGTTCGACGGCCCGCTGCACAACGAGATCCCCGAGCCGGACCGCGCGGTGGACAACTCCACCGTCTGGCGGCCCGACTTCAGCGCCGACCACTTCCGCCGCCTGTACTTCGGCACGGGCCGCGGCGACGAGTCGCTGAAGCAGTACTTCGAGGCGCAGTCGTCCGGCCGGTACAGCGTCGACGGCACGGTCACCGACTGGGTGCGGGTCCGCTACAACGAGGCCCGCTACGGCCGGGACCTGTGCGGCAGCAACGTCTGCCGCAACACCTGGGACCTGGTCCGCGACGCCGCCAACCAGTGGGTCGCCGACCAGCGGGCCGCCGGCCGCTCGGCGGCGGACGTGGCCGCCGAGCTGCGGACGTTCGACCAGTGGGACCGGTACGACTTCGACGGCGACGGCATCTTCAGCGAGTCGGACGGCTACCTCGACCACTTCCAGATCGTCCACGCGGGCGGCGACCAGGCTGACGGCGACCCCTGGCAGGGTGAGGACGCCATCTGGAGCCACCGGTCGTTCGCCTTCCAGACCGACGAGGACCTCACCGGACCCGCCGGCAACCTGCGCGGCGGCGCCGAGATCGCCGGCACCGGGCTGTGGATCGGGGATTACACCGTCCAGCCGGAGAACGGCGGGCGCAGCGTCTTCTACCACGAGTACGCCCACGACCTGGGCCTGCCGGACGATTACAACATCCTCAGCGGTGGCGACAACAACAACGAGCACTGGACGCTGATGGCGCAGAGCCGGCTCGGCGCCCGGGGCGAGCCGTTCATCGGCGACCGCGCCGGTGACCTCGGCGCCTGGAACAAGCTCCAGCTGGGCTGGCTGGACTACGAGGTCATCAAGGCCGGCCAGAAGCGGACGCTGACGCTCGGACCGGAGGAGTACAACACCACCAAGCCGCAGGCCGCGGTCGTCACCCTGCCCCAGAAGTCGGTGACGAGGAACTACGGCGCCCCGTTCGCCGGCGCCCGGCAGTACTGGTCCGGCGACGACGACGACCTGCGCAACACGATGACGCGCCAGGTGGACCTGACCGGCGCCACCGACGCCGCGCTGACGTTCAAGGCCAAGTACTCGATCGAGGCCGGGTTCGACTACCTGTACGTCCAGGCCTCCACGAACGGCGGCGCCAACTGGGCGACGCTCGACGGCACGGTCAACGGCGAGCCGTTCGGCCGCGACGGCGGCACCCAGCCGAGGCCGGCGCTGGACGGCACCACCAACGGCGCCTGGGTCGACATCGACGTTCCGCTCGACGCGTACGCGGGGCAGACGTTCCTGCTGCGCTTCCTCTACCGCACCGACGGCGCGGTCGCCGAGGGCGGCTTCTTCGCCGACGACATCCGCATCGTCGCCGACGGCACCGAGGTCCTCGCCGACGGCGCCGAGGGCAACGGCGGCTGGACCCTGCGCGGCTTCAGCGCGGTGGGCGCGGAGGCCACGAACCTGCACGACAACTACTACATCGCCGGCCACCGGTCGTACGTGTCCTACGACCGGTACCTGAAGACCGGCCCGTACTACTACGGCTACCTGAACACGCGGCCCGATTTCGTGGACCACTACGCGTACCAGGAGGGCCTGCTCATCTCGTACTGGGACACCTCGTTCCGGGACAACGACACCTTCGCCCACCCTGGCCAGGGCCGCAACCTGTACATCGACGCGCACCCGCGGCCGATTCTGAACGCGGCGGGCACGCCGTGGCGGGCCCGGATCCAGGTGTACGACGCGCCGTTCAGCCTCAAGCGGGCGGACTCGTTCACCCTGCACGTCAACAGCGTGCCGCAGCGCATCCAGGGGCAGCCGGCGCAGCCGCTGTTCGACGACACCCGCCAGTACTGGTTCGCCGAACTGCCCAACCACGGCGTCAAGCTGCCCGCCGTGGGCGTCCAGATCCGCGTCCTGGACGTCAAGGGCACCAGCATGAAGGTCCGGGTCTACTGACCCTTTTCCGCGTACGCGCAGGCGGCGCCCGGGGTGCGAACCCCGGGCGCCGTCCGCGTGTCAGGGCAGGTCGAGCCAGGCGTACGCGTGCCGGCAGGGCGGCCCGGCGGCGATCCCCAGCCGGCGGGTGTCGAGGTCCATCAGCAGCGAGTACACCGACTCGGTCCGGCTCGCCGGCGGGTCGCGGTCGTCGACGTGCCGGCAGATGCCCAGCGGGAAGCTGGCGTGATCGCGTAGGACCGCCGCCAGGTCGTCCTCGGTCACCGTGCCCGCCGCGGCGGCCGGCGCCAGCAGCCGGCGGGCCCGCGCCGACCGGAAGAGCGAGGAGCCGCCCAGGTCCACCATGGCGTCCCGGACGGGCACCGCCGACTCCAGGTGGTTGGCGTGGGTGAGCACCCCGTCGGCGGGGTGCAGCCACCCGGCGTCCCCGGGGACCAGTTCCAGATCGATCAGCTCGCCGCCCGCCACCGGGTCCCCGTACGCCGGGTCGCCCGCCTGCCCCAGCAGCAGGTTGATGGACGCGTTGCGCGGGCTGCGGCAGGCGCTCTGGATCGCCCAGGTAAGGCTGTCCGCCTCCAGCGCCGCGCGCAGCAGCACGTGGTACGGCACGCCGGGGCGCCGGCCGCCCGGCGGCAGGCCGTCCCGGTCGCAGCCCAGCAGGTTGAGGCACACGCCGACGCCGGCGGAGTTGAGGCCGGCCTTGGCCAGCATGCCCGCCTCGGCCAGGGCGAGCACGCCGTGCCCGCGCTCGTCGCGGGTGGCCAGCAGCACCATCGCGTCCCGCTGGTCGGGGTGCCAGTCCCAGTTCTGGGCCAGGAGCAGATGCCCGGTGGCGGTGTGCGTGCCGAGCACCCCAAGCGCCGTACACCCGCCGTCTGCGCTGTTCGGGGTGGCGCGCGGGGCGCGGGCGGCGGTCACCGTCGCGTCGTACAGCAACTCGGTGCGGGCGTTCAGCGCGTACACGTCGGCCACCGGCACCCCGGCGCCGTCCGCCACCCCGTCGAGCATCGCGGCGACCCGGGGGTGCAGCGCGGCGGTGACCTCCCGGAAGGCCCGCCCGGCCGCCCGTACGCCGGCCGCCGTCAGGCCCGCCTGGTCGCGGAACCGGCGGCGGTAGAGCTCCAGGTTCGCGCCGATCCGGTCGGCGGCCGCGGCGCCGTAGCCCGCCCCGCAGGCCGCCGGCGGGCCGGCCACGGTGATCAGCGGAACCGGGAGATCGTGCGGCATCCCTGCACCGTAGTCGGCCAACCGCCGGCATGCCGCGCCCATTCGGGGCAGGATTGTCACCCGTCGCGCGGGACGCGGGCTCGCGGCCGGGCCCTAGGCTGTGGCCATGAGCGCCCCGGTGGACGAGTCGTGCGTGCTGGTGGACGGCCCGTGGCAGCACCGCTTCGTCAGCGCCAACGGCAGCCGCTTCCACGTCGCCGAGGCGGGCACCGGGCCGCTGGTGCTGTTCCTGCACGGCTTCCCGGAGTTCTGGTGGGCCTGGCACGAGGTGCTGCCACAGGTGGCGGACGCCGGGTTCCGGGCCGTCGCGGTGGACATGCGGGGGTACGGGGCCAGTGACAAGCCGCCCCGCGGCTACGACGGCGCCACCCTGGCCGCCGACGTGACCGGTCTGATCCGCGCCCTGGGCGAGCGCTCGGCTGTGCTCGTCGGTGCCGGCTTCGGCGGCATGGTCGCGTGGACGGCCGCCGCCTTCCACCCGCGCCTCGTCAGCCGCCTGGTGATCCTCGGCGCCGCGCACCCGCTGCGACTGCGGGCCGCCCTGTTCAGCGACCCGCGCGGCCAGTTCGCGTCCGCCGCGCCGACGCTGCTGTTCCAGCTCCCGCGCTACGAACACGTCCTCACCCGCAACGGCGGGGCCCTCGTCGGTGACCTCCTGCACCGGTGGGGCGGCGAGCCGTGGACGGCCGGGCCGGCGTACGCGGACTACGCCCTGCGCTGCCGCGAGGCAATCACGATCCCGCAGGTGGCGTTCTGCGCCCTGGAGGCGTACCGCTGGTCGTTCCGCTCGGTGCTGCGCCTGCGCGGCTACCGGTTCGTGAAGCTGCTGCAGCAGCCGATCGTGACGCCGACCCTCCACCTGCACGGCGAGCTCGACACCGCGGTGCTCCCGCGCACGGCCCAGGGCTCCGGCCGCTACGTCATCGCCCCGTACGAGTGGCACCTCCTGGCCGGCGTGGGCCACTTCCCCCAGGTGGAGGCCCCGGACGCGGTGGTCGGCGAGATCCTTCGCTGGGCCAAGTCCTGACCGGCCGCCTCGCCGCCGGCAACCCCGATCGACTGCCCGTAGATCATGCGGTCGCGGGGTGCGCGTCGTAGCATGCCGGCCGCTCCGGGGCGCGGCTGTCCACAGACGGTCGGGTTATCCACAGGCGGGGCGTTCGGGGTCGCCGGCGACGGCGGGCGTTCGGCACGGTACGGCCATGACCGACCGCTTCCACCACGCCGCGACGTTGCGCCCCCCGCCCCGCCTCCGGGCCGTGCCCCCGGCCGGTCCGGCGCCGGGCGACCCGCCGCCGGCGATCGAGGCCATCCGGGCGGCGCTCGCGGTGCTCCCGCGGGCGGCCACCCTGAGCCACCAGAGCGCCGCGGCGCTGTACGGCTTCGGCGTCGTCCCGCCCGTCGCCGTGCACGTGACCGTGCCGGCCGGCACCCCCGTTCCGCGGCGGCGCGGCATCGCCGTCCACGAGTCG
>DASQDS010000897.1:0-3525 GCA_035634075.1 Pilimelia sp.
CCCGCCGGGCGGCCCCCTGTCCAGCAGCGCGCGGGTGGCCCGGTCGGCCGCCGCCGTGACCTGGCCGTCGATCCGGTCGTAGAGCACCCGGTACAGCGTCACCTCGGTGGTCCCGCCGACGACCAGGGACGCGACCGCCAACAGGCCGACCAGGGCGGCGACGAGGCGGGTGCGCAGCGACCAGCCTGCCGGCCCGCGCGGGCGCCCCGGGCCAGGTGGGAAAGCCGTTTCCGGCGCGGGGTCAGTCGGCGGGCTTGAGGACATAGCCCGCCCCACGCATCGTGTGGATCATCGGCCGGCGGCCCACGTCGATCTTCTTGCGCAGGTACGAGACGTAGAGCTCCACGACGTTGGCCTGGCCGCCGAAGTCGTAGTTCCACACACGGTCCAGGATCTGGCTCTTGCTCAGGACCCGGCGCGGGTTGCGCATCAGGTAACGCAGCAGCTCGAACTCCGTCGCCGTCAGCGTGACCAGGTCGCCACCGCGGCGCACCTCGTGGCTGTCCTCGTCCAGGCTCAGGTCACCGACGACGAGGACGGAGTCGGTCCGCGCCTCCGACCGGACGGCCCGGCGGAGCAGGCTGCGGAGCCGGGCGACCACCTCCTCCAGGCTGAACGGCTTGGTGACGTAGTCGTCGCCGCCGGCCGTGAGCCCGGTGATCCGATCCTCGACGGAGTCCTTCGCGGTCAGGAACAGCACCGGCACGTCGGGCGCCTCCCCGCGCAGCCGGCGCAACACCTCCAAGCCGTCGATGTCCGGCAGCATCATGTCCAGCACCACGGCGTCCGGGCGAAATTCGCGGGCGGCGCGGACGGCGCCCAGCCCGTCCCCGGCGCTGCGCACCTCCCACCCCTCGTACCGCAGCGCCATCGCGAGCAGCTCGGAGAGGGTGGGCTCGTCGTCCACCACCAGCACCCGGACCGGCCCCCCGTCCGCCCGCCGGATCTGCCCGCGCGCCTCCCCGTTCGCCATCGTCATGATCCGATCGTCCACAGCGGCGCTGTGCGCCCGCTTTCCCATGCCTGTGTATCACCTGTGCGTCCACCGGCAGGCCCGGTGCCGGGCCCGGCCCGCTTCGCCGGCCTGGTCACCCCCGACCACGCCGGCGGCGCCAGCACCCCGGGGCCACGACACGCACCGCACTGACCCGCTACGAATCGCGGCCGTCGGCATCTCGCCGTTGCGACGCGCCCTCCGGCCGCGCCTTTCCGAATGTCACCGACGCCCCGGCGGACCTGGAATTCCCCGCGACTCCCGCTGCGGCGCAATGGCGACCCGCGGGAAGTGGGCCGCGCCCGGCCATCAGTGCTCGACCACACACCGCTCGCGTGGCTACCCGACCTGTTGATCCGGACGGAAGCCGGCACGGCGGGTGGTCGGCGCGGAACTTGTCGGGCACCGCGGCCGCGCCGGCGGTGGCCGAGAATGGGGAACATCTCGTTCGACCTGGGCCGCCCTTAGCGGCGCAGGACTGCCCTTAGCGGCGCCAGCCGCATTCCCGTGGTGCGCGGGGCGCCGGGCCCTGGCATAGCCGGGGGCGATCGGACCCATTCCGCTCGCGGCGGCAGTCAGGAATCCGGCCGTCGAGCCGCCGTTATGACCATCGGGCCCAGGGTCACGCGCCGCCTCCACCGGTGGGCCGGGGAGGCGGCGCGGCATCGCGACCGCCCGCCGGCCGCCGTCAGCGCTGGCTGTGGAACGCCGCCACGACGTTGCCCGGGATCCGGCCGCGCTCGGACACCTCGTAGCCGTTCTTGACCGCCCATTCCCTGATGGCCTTGTTCTGGTCGCGGTCGGAGCGCGCCGGCGCGGCGGCCCCCCGCCTGGCGCCACCGCCACGCCGCGGCTCCACCCCGCCGCGGCCGCCGCGGGTCGCCACGGCGATGAACGGGTCGAGTGCCTTGCGCAGCTTCCCGACGTTGGCGTCGGAGAGGTCGACCGTGTAGTTGACGCCGTCCAGCCCGAACTCGACCGTGCGGTCCGCCTCACTGCCGTCGAGGTCGTCGGTCAGGACAGTGATAACTTGCTTCGCCATTGTCGGCTACTCCTCGTCAATGCAGCCCGGTGTGACTGCCGTAAACCCGATTGGCGCCATGCGCGCCCGTTCCATGCCCGCTACGCCGTTCATCGTTTCCTCGGCAGAATAAACCAAACGCCATCGCGGCGATGATCCAGGGCGGCAAAATCTTGCTCCGCCGGAAACGGGACAGCGCCGGATTGGGCCGGCGATGACCCACGAGGCAGGCCATCAGCGGTGCCGGGGTGGCGCCGGTGGATAAGTGGCCGGGCCGCGTGTCGTTTCACCGCATACGCGCGAGAATTCGTCGCCGCCGGGCAGCCGGGATCGGCGTCCCATCCCGGCTGCCGTCACCTTACGGGCACGCTACGCATATGTGCGTATGGCCAGCCCGGATCGACGTAAGCGCCGCTGGCGGCCGCCGCGGGCACCGGCGCCCGGGGTCAGCCATCCCAGCTACGGCGGTCGGCGTGCGGACCGGGCTCCTCCGGCGAAGCGTCGGTCGCGACGAGCACGGTCAGTTCGTCCGGCCGGACCGGCGCCGGCAGCGAGCCGTACCGGGCGCGGCGCCGGGCCGCCGCCTCGGCGTCGGCGGACGGGTTCTGCTCTGACCTCATGCTTTCACGCTCCTAATATCGTGTCTTCCATTATATTAGGCCCATGGTAGCCAGGACGATGACCGAGCAGGCGTTCTTCATCCTCACCGCGTTGGTCGGCGCCCCCCGCCACGGCTATGGGATCGTGGGTGAGGTGGCCACCCTCTCCGAGGGGCGGGTGGCGCTGAAGGTCGGCACGCTGTACGGGGTGCTCGACCGGTTGGTGGCCGACGGGCTGGTGGAGCTGGATCGCGAGGAGCCGCACCAGGGCCGGCTGCGCCGCTACTACCGACTCACCGACCGGGGCCGTGACGCGTTGACCGCCGAGACGGCGCGGCAGGCGGCGAACGTCGAGGCGGCAGCGCGGCGGCTCCGCGCACACCGGCCAGCGGACGCAGGGGGTGCGGCATGAGCACGCTGCTGGAGGAGCGCTACCGCCGGGCGCTGCGGATCCTGCCCGCCCCGTACCGCCGGGCGTGGGAGGAGGACATGGTCGCCACCTTCCTGGAGACGGCGTACGCGGCGGACCCCGACGATCCCGAGGGCGTCGGGCTGGGCAGCCCTGGCACGGGCGAACTGGCCAGCATCGCGGGGCTGGCGGTGCGGTTGCGCCTCGGCGGGGTCGGGGCCGCGCCCCGGCAGTTCCTGTGGGGCGAGGCGGTCCGCCGCGTCGCGCTCATCGGCCTGCTGGTGCACACGACCGGCACCCTGGTCGGGGTGCTGTTCATGCTGTGGCTGACGCAGGACCTGCCGGGCCTGAGCTTGCCAGGGGACGCGTCGCCCAGCGGGTTCACCGACCGGTGGCGCGCCCTGTGGAGCCTCACCGGGCTGCTCTGGCTGCCGGCGTACCTTGCCGTGATCCACGGGCACCACCGGCTGGCGCGAACGCTTGCTGTCCTCGCCCTCACCCC
>DASQDS010000898.1:0-1704 GCA_035634075.1 Pilimelia sp.
TCGTCGAGGACGGCCTGGCCGGCGTCGACCTCCACCAGGCCGAGCCGTTCCTGGAGCTCGTCGTCGTAGACCTGCACGCCCCAGCCCCGCTCGGCCACCGAGTCGGGCACCGTGATCCGGATGGTGGTGTCGGGGGAGACCTCGACGATCGGCGGGGTGCTGGCGTAGCGCTGGATCTCGCCGTCGATGCAGGACTGGCTGGGCGCGACCTGCACCTCCTGCGGGCCGGCCTCGACGACGACGTCCTGCGGCCCCGAGGGCTCGGAGCCGCAGCCGGCGAGCAGCAGGACGGCGGCCGGGAGCGCGAGCCGCCTCACGCGGTCCCGCCCAGGGGATCCGTCGCCGCCACCGGAGCGGTCGGGGTGACCCCGCGGCGGCGCGGGGTCCACAGCACCAGCCCGACGGCGAGCACCAGCAGCGCCGCGGCCACCGTGAAGCCGAGCCAGCCGGTCGGCGGCAGGGCGATGCCGAGCGCGCCGCCGACGACCCAGGACAGCTGCAGCATCGTCTCCGAGCGGGCGAACGCCGAGGCCCGCAGGCTGTCGGGCACCTCGCGCTGGATGATCGCGTCGAGGGCGACCTTGCCCAGGGCGTTGGCGACCGCCGCGACGCCGGCGACGAGGGCGGCCATCGCGAAGCTGTAGAACACCGCCGCGACGACGGTGACCACCGCCGCGGTGCCCGCCGACCACAGCACCACCCGGTCGGGGTCGACCCGGTGCAGCCGGGAGCCGACGGCGGTGCCGAGCACGCTGCCCACGCCGGCCGCCCCCGCGACCGCGCCGAGCGCCAGCGTGCCCTGCCAGCCGCCCTCCACCGTGGCCTGCACGAGGAACGCGGAGAAGATCGTCAGGAAACCGCCGAGCCCGCGGAGCGCCGCGTTGGCCCGCAGCGCCACGACCACCCGGGGGTTGACCGGCCGGCGGCGGCGCCCGGTGGTCACCGGCTGCGGTGCGGTGGACAGCACGTCGGCGGGCAGCTCGCCGGTGGGGACGTCGACGTGGCGGGGCAGCCGCACCGCGAGCACCGCGCCGGTGGTGAAGACCGCGGCCGTGGCCCACAGCAGCCAGGGGAAGCCCAGCGCCCAGGCCAGCCCGGCGCCGACCCCGCCGAAGACGCCCGCGGTGAGCAGGCCGAACACCGACGTCCGGGCGTTGGCCGAGGTCAGCGACATCGCGCCGGGCAGCACCCGCGGGACCACCGCGGCACGCAGCACGTTGTGCGCCTTGGACAGCACCAGCACGCCCAGGGCCGCCGGGTAGAGCAGCAGGTCGTCGAAGTGGGTGGCCATGACCAGCGCCAGGGCGGCCCGGCCCAGCTGGCTCGCGGCCATCGCCCAGCGGCGGCCGCGCTGCAGCCGGTCGAGCAGCGGCCCGATGACCGGGGCGACGACCGCGAACGGCGCCATCGTCACCAGCAGGTAGAGCGCCACGTTGCTGCGCTGCGCGTCGGCGGTCGCGGCGAAGAACAGCGTGCCGGCCAGCGAGACGGCGATCATCGCGTCGCCGGCCATGTGCAGGGCGTTGACCCACAGCAGGTGGGCCAGCCCGCTCTCCGCGGCGCCGTCGGCCCGGCTGGCCGTCTGCACCCGGCGGACGGCGGCCCCGGTCAGCTCACGGGTGCGCGCAGCGGCGACCCGGGTGACGGTCGGCTTCCGCGGCGGCGGGGGCAGCGGCGCGACCGGCGGCAGCGGAACGGTGGGCG
>DASQDS010000899.1:0-2274 GCA_035634075.1 Pilimelia sp.
TGCTCCTGCCCGTCGAAGGCGGCGGGGCCGTCGCGCCGCAGCACCTCGCTCAGCGCGGCGGCGAACGGCGCGAACTGCAGGCGCTCCTCGCCCAGCTCCAGGCAGTGGCCGGTGAGCACCCGGGCGCCCTCGCCGACGGCGTACCGGCAGAAGTCCTCGACCAGCCTGGTCTTGCCGACGCCCGCCTCCCCGCCGATCAGCACGACGGCGGGCTCCTCGCCCCGGGCCCGCTTGAACGCATCGCGCAGCAGGGCCAGGTCGGCGTCGCGGCCGACGAGGACGGCGCTGCGGGCATGAGCGGTCACAGTTCTGAGAATGCCATGCCCGCCTGGCACTGCGCCGTCGGCCGACGGTCCGATCACGGGTGGGCCGGCGCCCGGGTCGCGGCCCGGCGGTGCCCGGCCAGCCGCAACCACCACCGCGCGCGGCGGTGCGCCGACGCGTCGCTGACTGCCCTCGCCAGCCGGTACAGTGCGGCCTCTGCGCGCAGGTCCGCCATCCGTTGCTCGTGCAGGTCCAACAGCAGAACGGGGTGGGTGTGCGGGAACATCGGAACTCCTCGGCTCGATCCGGCGCGGTATCGGTGTCAACCGCTGACCTTGACTCTTCGCCGGAAGGCACCCCGTACACATGGGTGTCCTGCCTGATCTTCGGCGCTGTCGGCCGCCTTAGCCGCGGTGTCCCGGCGCGCAGCCGCCCGTAAGGTACTTACGGTGGCGCGCGGCCCCGCCGCTCGGGTTCAGGGTGCGGTGACGCGGTAGACGGCGCCCGCGAGGTCGTCGCTGACGTACAGGGCGCGGTCGGGGCCCTGCACGGCCATGACCGGGCGGCCCCAGCGGGAGCCGTCCGGAGCCTGGAACCCGGTCAGCAGCGTCTGCTGCGGGCCGAGGGTGCCGTCGCGCCAGGCGAAGAACGACACCTCCGGTGCCCGGGGTGGGTTGCGGTTCCACGAGCCGTGGACACCGACCAGGGCCCCCGGCCCGTACGATCCGGCCAGCCCCGGCGAGGTGGCGAAACTCAGCCCCAGCGGCGCCGAGTGCGCGCCCATCCCCTGCTCCACCGGCCGCAGCGTGGCGCAGTCCAGCTTCGTACCGTCGGGGTTGGTCTGAATGTCGCGCACGAACGGCCGCCGGGTGTAGCTCAGCGGCGAGTCCTTCTCGCCCGGCTTCAGATCGGGGTCCGAGTTGCAGTACGGCCAGCCGAGGTCGCGGCCCTGCTCCAACCGGGCCAGTTGTTCCAGCGGGTGGTCGTTCACGTACGCCGGCATGACCCGGCCCTGGTCCGCCTTGCCGTCGCCGTCGTAGTCGCCGTCGTGCGGGTACTCGATGTTGTCCCGGTGGTTGACCGCGGTCCACACCCCTCCGTCGGGGTCGACCGCCAGCCCGGTGCCGTTGCGGACGCCGCGCGCGAAGACCGTGGGCTGCCCGCCGCCCGCCGCCACCCGCAGGATGCTGGCCCGCTCCGGGTTCGCGTCCCGGTCCTCGGCCGACACGTTGCCGGTCGAGCCGACCGAGACGTAGAGCGCGCCGTCCTTGCCGATCGCCACGCTCTTGAGCGCGTGCGCGTACGCGCCGCGCAACTCGGGGCTCTTCGCGTCGGGCAGCCCGTCGGCCACGACCCGCCTACCCGACACCACCCCGGCCCGGTACTCGAAGCCGTCCACCTGGTCGCTCTCGGCCACGTAGAGCGTGTTGCCGGCGAAGGCCAGCCCGTGCGGCTGGTTCAACCCGCTGAGCAGCGTGCGCTGGGTCGGCGCGGCGTCACGCTGCCCGGGGACCAGTTCCAGCACGTCGCCGGACTTGGGCCGCGACACCAGCAGCCGCCCGTCCGGGGTCCACGCCAGCAGCCGGGCACCGGGCACCCGGGCCCAGACGGTGACGGTCCAGCCGGGCGGGGCCTGCAGCCGCCGGGTCTCGTCGAACGGCGCGGCCCCGGTGCCGGCGAGCGGGCGCACGCTCGTAGCGGCCAGCGCCGGCGCCTCGGCCAGGGCCGCCGACGAGGGCGGCGGCACGGTCGCCTTCGGCGGGGTGGTGGCCGTGGGGGCGGCCGGCTCGTCGGAGGAGCACGACGCCAGGGTGAGCGCCAGGGCCCCGGCCACCACCGCACGCACGACGATCTTCATGGGCCATCAGTACCCGCTCGGCCATCCGCCATGCAAACCCGCCGCGGCGCGCAGGGCGGGCGGCGGGTGAGACGCCGACCATGTCGCGATGCTCCCCCCGCGCCGAGCACCGGCGACCTGATCCCGGGGCCGTGCCGCCCGGCACGGTCAGG
>DASQDS010000900.1:0-3697 GCA_035634075.1 Pilimelia sp.
GGATCAGGCCGTGGTTGTCCGGGTCGGCGACCCGGGCCTCGCCGCCGGGGGCGTGGTCGGGGTAGCCGAGGTGTTCGGCGGCGACGCCCGCTTCGGCGAGCCGGCCGAGCGCTGCGCCGAGATCCGCGACGCTGACGTAGAGCAGCGCGGGCCCGGGGTCGGCGGCCGGCGGGGTGCCGTCCGAGGCGACGATGAGCCCGGCCGTCCCGGCCGCCAGGTAGGCCCACCGCCAGGTGTCGTCGGCGCCGCCGGCCTGCCGGTCGAAGCCGAGCAGCCGGTAGAACTCCACCGACCGGGCGACGTCGCGCACGTAGACGAACGGCAGGAGCGCGGCGACCTCATCGGACATGGCGGTACCGTACCGCAACCGTCCGGTCACGGCCTGCGTACGCGGGGGTCGAGGGCGGCGTAGGCGGCGTCCACGGCGAGGCTCGCCAGCACCACGGCGGCGGCGCCGAGCAGCACCACGCCGATGATCACCGGGCGGTCCTGGGTCGCGACGGACGTCACCGCGAGCCGGCCCAGCCCGGGCAGGCCGAAGACGGTCTCCACGACCACCACCCCGCCCAGCACCGCGCCCAGGTCGACGCCGAACTGGGTCAGCACCGGCCCGAGCGCCGCCCGCAACCCGTGGGTGACGGTCACCCGCCGTTCGGTCGCGCCCTTGGCCCGCGCCGTCCGCACGTAGTCCTCCGCCAGCACGTCGCGCAGGGCGCCGCGGGTGAGCCGGGCGTACGTGGCGGCCTGGACGGCGGCCAGCGGGGCCCACGGCAGGGCGAGGTGCCGCGCCCACTGCGCGGGGTCGGCGGTCAGCGGCCGGTAGCCGCCCGGCGGGAAGGCGTCCACGCCGGCCAGCCGCAGCCGGTAGAACAGGCCGTAGAGCAGCAGCAGGCCGAGCAGGAACGCCGGCGTGGAGTGCAGGAGCAGGGCGACGGCCGTGGTGGCGCGGTCGAGGAACGAGCCCGGCCGCCGGGCCGCCAGCGCCCCGGCCGGGACGCCGAGCGCCAGCCACAGGACGGCCGCGCCGAGCGCCAGCGACGCGGTGACGGGCAGCGCCCCGGCGAGCAGCGCGGCCACCGGCTCGTCGTTGTGGTACGAGTGGCCGAGGTCGCCGCGCAGCGCGGCGGTGGCGAAGCGGGCGTACTGGGCGGGCACCGCCTGGTCGAGCCCGAGCGTGCGGCGCACCGCGGCGACGGTCTCGGCGCTGGCCTGCCGGCCCGCCAACGCCCGCGCCGGGTCGCCCGGGGCGAGCCAGAACAGGGCGAAGACGCCGAGACTGACCAGCCAGAGCACCAGCACCCCGTGCGCGCACCGGCGGAGCAGGAATCGGCTCACCGGCCGGGCCCGACGGCGTCCCGGGCGGTGTCGCCCAGCAGGTTCACCGCCAGCGTGACCAGCAACAGGGCCGCCCCCGGGAAGACCACCAGCCACCAGGCGACCCGGTAGAACGGTACGGACTCGGCCAGCATGCCGCCCCACGAGGGCGTCGGCGGCACCACCCCGAGGCCGAGGAACGACAGGGTCGCCTCCAGCACGATCGCGGTCGGTACGAGCAGGGTGCCCGCCACGAGGGCCGGACCGGCGACGTTGGGCAGCACCTCCGCGACCATGACGCGGGTACGGCCGGCGCCGAGCGCGCGGGCGGCGGTCACGTACTCGCGTTCGCGCTGGCCCAGCACCTCCCCGCGGACCAGCCGGGCCACGGGCGCCCAGCTCACGGCGGCGATGACCAGGACGGAGACGCCGAGGCCGGGGCCGGTGACGCTGACCAGCGCGATGGCCAGCAGGAGGAACGGCACGGCCAGCGCGACGTCCGCCAGCCGGCCCAGCACGGCGTCCACGGCGCCGCCCAGGTACCCGGTGACCAGGCCGACCGCCACCCCCACGACGACGGCCAGCACGCTCGCGCCGAGGCCCGCGACAAGCGAGACGCGGGCACCGTACGCGATCCGGACCGCCACGTCGCGGCCCAGCCCGTCGGCGCCGAGCCAGAACTCCCCGCCGGGCCCGACCGGGATGCCGGCCGGGCTGAGCCCGCTGTCGCGCAGCTGCTCGTCCGGGCCGTGGCCGGTGACCGCGGCCACCACCGGTGCCGCGGCCGCGAGCGCGGTCACCAGGACCAGCACCGCGACCGCGCCGACCGCCACCGGGTCCCGGCGGCCGGTCACCCCTCGGCGAGCCACACGTGGGTGATGTCGCCGGCGGCGGTGAACGGCAGGAAGATGAAGTTTTCCACCCGCTCAGCGCGGAAGGTCACCAGCTTCTGGTTGAGCAGCGGCACGAACGGCGCGTCCGCCATGACCAGTTTGTCGCACTCGTGCCAGGTGGCGGCCGCCGCGCCCGGGTCGGCGGCCGCGAGCGCCCGCTCGATGCACGCGTCGGTCTGCGGGTCCTGGTAACCCCCGCTGTTCGTGGAGCCGGGCCCGTACTCCTTGCCGTAGAACAGCGGCACGAACAGCGTCCGGGCGGCGTTGCCCGGCCAGTCCGGCACCCAGCCCGGGGTGGCGATGTCCCACAGCCCGCGCCGGGCGGCGTCGGGGGCGTCGAGGTAGCGGCCGTAGAAGTCCGCCGGCGGCACCGCCTGCAGCCGCAGCGTGATGCCGGCCTTGGCGAGGCTCGCCTGCAGGGTCTGGGCGACGCGCGGCTGGTTGCCCTCCGACCGGTAGATCATCTTGAGCGTGAGGCCCTGGGGGTAGCCGGCCTCCGCGAGCAGCCGGCGGGCCCGCGCGGGGTCACCCTTTGCCTCCGGCGTCGGGTACGGGTTGAGCGGCTTGTGCCCCTCCACCGAGGGCGGGAGCACCTGGTGCAACGGGGTGCTGATGTCCGGTCCGCCGTACACCTGGCTGATGGCGACCTTGTCCACGGCGTAGTTGAGCGCCTGGCGGACGGCGAGTTTGCGCAGGGCCCCGCGGTTGTTGTTGCCCTTCAGGTTGATCACCACGTACGGGTTGACGGAGCCGCTGCGGTGGATGCCGAGGCGTTCGTCGCCGCGCAGGGCGGGCAGTTGGGCGGTGGGTACGGGGGTGTCCCAGGCGAGGTCGGCGGCGCCGGTCTCCAGCTGTTGCTGGACGGATTCCGCGCTCACCCCGAAGGTGAACTCCACCCGGTCCACCCACGCGGCGCGCACGGTGTCCGCCTCGGCGGTCCAGGCCGGGTTCCGGGTCAGCACGATCCGCTTGTCAGCCTCGTACTCGGTGATCGAGTACGGCCCGTCGGAGATGGTGTTGCGGCGGAACTCGGCGCTGTCCGGCACGTACGCCAGGTACTCGACCGGCGCGGCGGACGCGAACGGCAGCGCCATGATGTTGAGGAAGTCGCTGGCCGGCCGCCGGAGCTTGATCTCCAGCGCCAGGTCGCCGGTGACCCGCACCCCGGCGATGTCCCGCTTGTCCAGGTAGGCCTTGATCGCCTGCGCGGTGGCGGGCACCTTCGCGAGCCCGTCGCAGTAGGTCTTGAACCCGGTGATCGTGGTGGTGAAGTAGCCCGGCGCACCGGTCGGCGCCGCCGGGTTGCACAGCCGCTCCAGCCCGCGCGCGAAGTCCGCCGCCGTCACCTGCCGCGGGGGTTGGGTGTCCCACCGCACGCCGGGCCGGATGGCGAACCGGTAGGTGCGGCCGTCCGCGCTGATGCCGCCGTTCGCCCGCGTCGGCACCTCGGCGGCCGCGTCGGCGACGATGCCGGCTGCCCGGCCGGCGTC
>DASQDS010000901.1:0-2379 GCA_035634075.1 Pilimelia sp.
AGCTCCGGCTCCGCGGGCACGGTCAGTTCGGCGCACAGCGGGCGCAGCGCGCCGGCCACCGCCTCCACCACGAGGGCGTGTTCCCGCCGGTCCTTGGCGGAGGCGAGCAGCGCCGCCGCCCGCCGGCGGTCCTCGACCGGGTCGGCGGCGCGGGCGACGGAACCGGCGAGCGGGTTCGCCGTGACGACCACACCGCGCCGGGCCACCAGCAGCTCCGGGCTGGCCCCGACCAGCGTGCGGCCGGCGCCCAGGTCCACGGCGAACGTGTGCCCGCCGGGGTCCCGACCGGCCAGCCGGCGCAGCAGCGCCGCCGGGTCGAAGGGCGCGCCGGCGATCAGGCGCAGCGACCGGCCGAGGACGACCTTGTCCAGCTCGCCGGCGTCGAGCCGGGTCACCGCCCGGCGCACCGCGTCGGCGTACGCCCGCGCCGCCGGCACCTCCGTCACCCGGGGGGTCCCGGCGGCGGGCAGCTCCGGCGGGGTCGGCAGCGGCGTGGGCAGCGGACCCGCGCGCCACACCCGGTCCGGCACCGCGAGGTGGGCCTGGGCGGTGTGGTCGAACGGCACCGCGCCGACGACGATCGGGGCGTCGTGCCCCGCCGCCCGGGCCAGGTCCAGGACCGCCGCCACCCGGGTCGGCAGGTCGGCGAGGCCCTCGGCGCGCACCGAGCGGGGCACGCCGAAGTAGACGCCGTCGGCGAGCAGCGTCCCGCGTGGCGACGCGAAGAAGAACGGCGAGCCGGGCCGGTAGGCGGCGAGCAGGTCCGCTGCCGCGGGTGCGGCGGGTCGGGCGATGGTCACGGTGGTTCCACTCCTCAGCAGGGCGGGTGGTCGCTCAGGCGCGCAGGGTGGCGCCGCCGTCGACGTACAGGTCGTGCATGGTGATGTGCCGGGCCCGGTCGGAGACCAGGAACGCCACCGCGTCGGCGACGTCGACCGGTTGGGCCAGCCGGCCGAGGGGGATGCCGACCCGGTACGCGTCGGGCGAGCCGGCGATGACGGCCGCGGCGCCGGCGGCCGGGTCGGCGTGCCCCGCCCACAGCTCACGCTGCATCGCCGTGTCGGTGGAGCCGGGCGCGACGACGTTGCACCGGATGCCGAGCGGGGCCAGCTCCAGGCCGAGGCACTTGGTGAACAGCACGGCCGCGGCCTTCGACGCCGCGTACGCCGCCATCGACTGCCGGGGGACGCCCGCGGCGTTGGAGGCGACCGTGACGATCGCGCCCCGGCGGCGCGGCGCCATCCGGCGGGCCACGGCCCGGCCGACGTGGAACGTGCCGGCCGCGTTGACCCCGAAGACGGCCGCCCAGTCGGCGTCAGTCGTGTCGACGACCGGACCGGTGCGCAGGACGCCGGCCACGCTGGCGCAGATGTCCACCGGGCCCAGCTCGTCCTCCACGGCCGCCACGGCCGCGTCGACCTGGCGCGGGTCGGCCACGTCTGCCGCGTACGCCCGGGCCCCGGGCAGGCCGGCGGCCACCCGCCGCGCCGCGGCGCCGTCGACGTCCAGCAGCGCGACCCGCCCCCCGCGCTCCGCGAGCGCCGTGGCCACGGCGGCGCCGATCCCGCGCGCCGCGCCGGTGACCAGGGCCACCCGGCCGTCGATACCCGCCGTCTCCATGTCAGGCCCCGAGCGCCTTGGCGATGTCGGCCACGACGAGGAGCGCGGCGGACGGGCCGCCCCGGCTGGTCCACACGGTGCCGTCCACGGGCACCACCCGGTTGGCGCGGACGGCGCCGAGCTGCCGGTACGCCGGTGCGGTGCGTGCCTTGGCGAGGGCCTGCGCGCCGCCGGCGTTGAGCGTGCCGAGGAAGATCCAGTCGCCGTCGGCCCGGCCGAGGTTCTCCAGGCTGAGCGGCTCGCTGTGCGCGAAACCGGGCTCCTGCTGGCCGGCGGGGCGTCGCAGGCCGAGATCCTTGGCCACCAGCGAGGCGAAGTGGCCGGTCTGCATCACGCCCGGGCCCTGCGGGTTCCAGCGCACGATGCTGACCGCCGCGCCGGCGTTGCCGCCGAGCCGGCCCTTGGCCGCCGTTACGGCGGCGTCGTAGTCCGCGAGCCAGCCGGTCGCGGCGTCGGCCTTGTTCAGCGCGCCGGCGAGCAGCGTGAACGCGGTCTTCCAGTCGTCCGCCGGCTTGTACGTGACCACCGTCGGGGCCAGCTTGCGCAGGTCCGCGACCACCTGGGGGTCGGCGACGCTGCCGGCCAGGATCAGGTCCGGGTCCGCGGCCACCACCTTGTCCATCGTGGGCTTGGCGACATCCCCGACCACGGTGATGCCCGCGACCTTGTCGCCGAGGTACTTCGGCGGGGCGGTCTGGCCCCGCCCGTTCACCGTGCCGACCGGCGTGACGCCCAGCGCCAGCGCGCCGTCCAGGTCCT
>DASQDS010000902.1:0-5641 GCA_035634075.1 Pilimelia sp.
CCGCCGCGCGCTCGCCGGCGGCGGTGCGCGCCCAGCCCGGGGCTGCCGACCGGGCCGCCTTCACGGCGCCCGCCACGTCACTCTCCGACGCCTCCGGCACGCGGCTGACCTCGCCGCCGTCCGCCGGATCCGTCACGATGAACTGGCCGGCGACGCCGCCGGCACCCCACACTCCACCCAGGAGTTGCTCGACCTCGACCATGGCGGGACACCTGCCCCTCCCCGGGCCGGCGCAAACACGATCGGCGGTTTCGTCGACGGTGTACGGGGTACCGCGAACGGTCGGGGTACGCCCGAACCGCTACGGGAGGAGACGCGTGTGGCCGGCGACAGTGCCGATGCGGTGGTCATCGGGGCGGGACACAACGGCCTCGTCGCGGCCAACCTCCTCGCCGACGCCGGCTGGGACGTGGTCGTGCTCGAAGCGACCGGGCAGCCGGGTGGAGCGATCCGCTCGGCGGAGGTGACGGCGCCCGGCTACCTGAGTGACCTGTACAGCTCCTTCTACCCGCTCGGGTTCGCCTCGCCGGTGCTGCGCGCGCTCCAGCTGGAGGAGCACGGGCTGTCCTGGCGGCACGCGCCGGACGTCCTCGCGCACCTGCTCCCCGACGGCCGGGCCGCCGTGCTCAACCGGGACCTGGCGCGCACGGCCGAGTCCGTCGAACAGTTCGCCGCCGGCGACGGCGAGCGCTGGCTGGCGGCGTACGCGGACTGGCGGTCGGTGTCCGACCGCATGCTCAAGCTGCTGTTCACGCCGTTTCCGCCGGTGCGCGACAGCCTGCGGCTGCTGGCCGACATCCGGGTCAGCGGGGCGCTGCGGCTGGCCCGGCGGATGCTGCTGCCCAGCCGCAAGCTCGGCCAGGAGCTTTTCGCCGGTGAGGGCGCGGCGCTGCTCATGGCCGGTTGCGCGCTGCACACCGACCTGTCGCCGGAGGAGGCCGGCGGCGGCGTCTACGGCTGGCTCCTCGCCATGCTCGGCCAGGAGGTGGGCTGGCCGGTGCCGGCCGGCGGCGCCCAGATGATCACCGACGCGCTGGTGTCCCGGCTCCGCGACCGCGGCGGCGCCATCGTCTACGACGCCCGGGCCACCCGCGTGCCCGTCGGGCGCGGTCGGGCGCTGGGCGTCCTGACCGCCGACGGCCGGGCCTGGCGGGCGCGCCGCGCTGTGGTCGCCGACGTGCCGGCGCCCGCGCTCTTCCTCGACATCGTCGGTACCGCCGCCCTACCGCCGCGGCTCGTCGAGGACCTCGCCCACTTCCGGTGGGACGGCAGCACGGTCAAGGTCGACTGGGCGCTGTCCGCCCCGGTGCCGTGGAAGAACCCGGCCGTGGCCGGCGCGGGCACCGTCCACCTCGGCGCGGACATGAACGGCCTGGCCCGCTACTCGACGGCGCTGGCGTGTGACGAGCGGCCGCCGGACCCGTTCCTGCTCACCGGCCAGATGTCCGTGGCCGACCCGACCCGCTCGCCGGCCGGCACGGAGTCGCTCTGGTCGTACACCCACCTGCCGTTCCGTCAGCACTGGTCAGCCGACGACGTGGCGACGCACGTGGCCCGGATGGAGGCGGTGCTGGAGGACCACGCGCCCGGCTTCTCCCGGCTGGTGGTCGGCCGGCACGTCGCCGGCCCGGCCGACCTGGAGGAGCAGAACCCGAGCCTGAAGTCCGGCGCGCTCGCCGGCGGCACCGCGGCGGCGTACCAGCAGCTGTTCCTGCGGCCCGTGCCGGGCCTCGGCCGGGCCGACACGCCCGTGGACAGGCTGTTTCTAGCCAGCGCGTCGGCGCACCCGGGCGGCGGCGTGCACGGCGGTCCGGGCAACAACGCCGCGCGCGCCGCGCTCGCCCGCGACCGGGCGCTGTCCGGCGGCCTCTACGCCGCCGCGCTGGCCGCCGCGCACCGGGCGGTCTACCGCTAGTCGCCTTCGTCGGATAGGCGACTGCGCCGGATCGCCCGTCCAATCGATCGACCTTTTGTGATGTCATTGCCACCGCCGGAGGTGTGCCTGACGCGGGGTCGGCCCTCTGCCGGTGCCGCTGGGGGCTTCATGCGCACCAGACCTGCCAACCGGACAGTGGTGGCTTGCCTGGTCGCCATCATGGCGGTGGTTCCGGCGAACTGGACGGGCGCGGCTGGTCAGCTGGCCGCGGAGGCGGCGCTGCCGGCCGGCTTCCAGGAGCAGACCGTGTACGGCGGGCTCGACCTGCCGACCAACGTGGAGTTCGCCCCGGACGGGCGGGTCTTCGTCGCCGAGAAGGCCGGCGTCATCAAGATCTTCGACGACATCGCCGACAAGACGCCCACCGTCTTCGCCGACCTGTCGACCGCCGTGCACAACGTCCTCGACCGTGGCCTGCTCGGGCTGGCCCTCCACCCACAGTTCCCGGCGCAGCCGTGGGTGTACGTCCTCTACACCTACGACGCACCGCCCGGGGCCACCGCGCCGGTCTACCGGGACACCTGCGCGGCCGTCGGCGGCGGCGGCGCTGGCCGCTGCGTGGTGACCACCCGGCTGTCCCGGCTGCGGGCCGCCGGCAACGTGATGACCGGCGCGGAACAGGTCCTGCTCCACGACTGGTGCCAGCAGTACGACAGCCACTCGGCCGGCGACCTGCGGTTCGGCGCCGACGGGGCGCTCTACCTGTCGCACGGCGACGGGGCGAGCTTCAGCGCCGTCGACTACGGCCAGCTCGGCGTGCCGGCGAACCCGTGCGGGGACCCGCCCGGTGGCACGATGGTCCCGCCGAGCGCCGAGGGCGGCGCGCTCCGGTCGCAGGACCCCCGCACGCCGGCCGACCCGGCGACCCTCGACGGCACGATCCTCCGCCTCGACCCGGACACCGGCGCGGCCGCCGCCGGGAACCCGCTGATCAACTCCAGCGACGCGAACGCCCGCCGGGTCGTGGCGCACGGCCTGCGCAACCCGTACCGCTTCGCGATCCGGCCGGGCACCAACGAGCTGTGGATCGGCGACGTGGGCTGGCGCGACTGGGAAGAGATCAACCGGGTGCCGGCACCCACAACCGCCGTCACCAACCTCGGCTGGCCGTGCCTGGAGGGCGCCGGCCGGCAGCCCGGCTACGACGCGGCGAACCTGACGATGTGCGAGAACCTGTACGCGGCGGGCGGCTACCTGGGGCCGCTGTTCGCGTACGCCCACTCCGCCAAGGTCGTGGCCGGCGAGGCCTGCCCCGCGGGCGGTTCGTCCATCTCCGGCGCTGCCTTCTACCCGGCGGCCGGCGGCGAGTATCCGGCCGCGTACCGCGGCGCCTTCTTCTTCGCGGACTACACGCGCGACTGCATCTGGGCGATGCGCCCGACGGCCCCCGGCGGCCTCCCGGCCCCGGACAACCGTGTCACGTTCGCCGCGGCGGCGTCGAACCCGGTGGATCTGGCGATCGGGCCGGGTGGCGACCTGTACTACGTCGACGGCGCGGGCAGTGTCCGGCGGATCAGGTACTTCGCCGGCAACCAGCCGCCGACCGCCGTCCTGCTCGCCTCCGGGACGTCCGGCACGGCCCCGCTGACCGTGCAGTTCGACGCCGGCGCGTCCAGCGACGCGGACCCCGCGGACGCGGGGCTGCTGCGCTACGAATGGGACTTCACCAACGACGGCACGGTGGACGCCACGACGGTGCGGGCCAGCCACACCTACCCGTCCGGCGGCCCGTACACCGTCCGCCTGCGGGTGGTCGACACGCTCGGCGCCGCGGACACGCAAACCGCGCTGATCCAGTCCGGCAACACCCCGCCCGCCGCGGTGATCGACTCGCCGGCCGCGACGCGCGGCTGGCGGGTGGGGGAGACGGTGACGTTCACCGGCCACGGCACGGACGACCAGCAGGGCACGCTGCCGGCCGGCGGGCTGCACTGGCGCCTGGTCCAGCAGCACTGCCACACGCTGGACAACTGCCACGCGCACACCGTGCAGGACTGGTCCGGCGTCGCCAGCGGCGCGTTCGTCGCGCCGGACCACGAGTACCCGTCCTACCTCGAGCTGGTGCTGACCGCCACCGACGCCGGCGGCTTGTCCCAGGTGAGCCGGGTGCGGCTCGACCCGCACACGGTGGACGTGACGTTCGCCAGCGACCCACCCGGCATGCAGGTCGCTGTCGGCGGCACGGCGGACACCGCACCGTTCACCCGGACGGTAATCCAGGGGTCGGCCAACACCGTCAGCGCCGTCACGCCGCAGGAGATCGGCGGCGTGCCGTACGCCTTCGCCGGCTGGTCCGCCGGCGGCGGCCAGACGCACGTCTACACCGCCCCCGCGGCGGCGGCCACGGTGACCGCAAGCTACGTGCCGCAACGCGTGCCGCGCTCCCGGCTGGCGCTGCGGTACGCCTCCACCGAGGAGACGGTGGCGGCGGACTACCGGGCGGTGAACGCCTTCGACGGCAACCCGGCGACCATGTGGCACACGCGGTACACGCCCACGGCCGTGCCGATGCCGCATCAGATCCAACTCGACCTCGGCGCGCGCTACGCCGTGACCAACCTGTACTACCTGCCCCGACAGGACCACCCGAACGGCCGGGTCGCCCGCTACGAAGTCTACGTGTCGAACGACCCGACGACGTGGGGCGGACCTGTGGCGACCGGGACGTTCGCCAACGCCGCGGCGCAGCAGACGGTGACCTTCGCCGCCAAGACCGGCCGGTACGTGCGCCTGCAGACACGCTCCGAGGTCAACGGTGGGCCGTGGAGCACCGTCGCGGAACTCGAGGTGGGCGTCGCGCCGCGCCTGCCCCAGTCCGCGCTGGCGGTGCGGTCGGTGTCCAGCGAGGAGACCGTCGCGGCGGACAACCGGGCCGTCCTCGCCGTGGACGGCGACCCGGCCACGCTCTGGCACACCCGCTACGCCACCGACCCGGCGGTGCCGCCCCACCAGCTCGAGCTGGACACCGGTCGGGTGGCGTCGGTCAGCTGCCTGTTCGTCCTCCCCAGACCAGGGTCGCCGAACGGGCGCATCGCCGAGTACGACGTGCGCACGTCCGCGGACGGCACGACGTGGGCCGAGGGCATCGCCGGTACGTGGTCGTCCGCGGACGGCGAGAAGTCGGCGTGCTTCCCCGCCCGGGCGGCCCGGTACGTGCGGTTGAGCGCGCTGTCGGAGGTGGGCGGTCGGCCGTGGGCGTCGGCGGCTGAGGTCAGCGTCGCCGGGAACTGAGGACCGGAGCGGCTGTCCCGGGCGAGTGGTCGGCTGGAAGTGTCGGGGGGGAGGGCTAGGTTTTCGTACATGAGTTCGAGTGGGGTGGCGGGGGCGGTGACAGGGCCGGTCGGTGGCCTGCTCGCGTCGCTCGACGAGCTGGCCGGGCAGGAGCCCGCCGTGGTCGCCAGCGCCGCGCTCCGGGCCGACCTGCTCGCGCTCCTGGCCGCCACCAACCGACTGCACGCCGAGCTGGCCCGGCGCGTGGCGGCCGCCGACGCGAGCGGCTCCTGCACCGCCGACGGCTTCCGGTCGGTGGGCGCCTGGCTCCGCGCGTTCGGCCGGCTGTCGATCGCCTCCTCGGCGCGCCTCGTCCGGGCCGCCCGCGTGCTGCGGCAGCTGCCCGCGCTGGCGACGGCGGCCGGCCGCGGCGACGTGTCCGCCGAGCACATCCGCCGGGTGGACCTGCTGGTGGAGCGGGTCGGAGTCGACGTC
>DASQDS010000903.1:0-2580 GCA_035634075.1 Pilimelia sp.
GCCCTGCACGCGGATCTGGAGTTCCTCGCCGCGGCCCGCGCGCTCGACGGCGGCGACGGCGCCGGCGCGCTGCGGCACATGCGGGCCGCCCGCCGGCACGCCCTCGACGGGACCGCCCCGCTGGCGTACGTGGCGGCCAGCGTCGCGGAGTCCGCCCTCGCCGAGGTGCTCGGCGACGACCGGGCCGCATACGGCTCACTGGCGACCGCGTACGCCACGCTCGGCGACCTCGTGGGCCGGCCGCTGAGCGCCGCGACGTTCGAGGGCCCGCTGCGCGAGCTGCGCGACCGCTGGGGCGCCGACAGGTTCGCCGCCGCCAAGGCGGCGTACGAGGCGACCCGCCGCCGTTAGGGGCCGTCGAAGCCGACCACCTGCGGGTGCAGTTCCGCCACCGGCGGGCCGGTGACGACCGTGAGCGCGGCGTCGATCGTCGCCGTGACGACGATGTCCAGGCCCGGCTTGAGCTGCCCGCCGAGCGCCGACCAGAAGTCCGAATTCTCCGTGCCGTCGCCGCTGCGCAGGGTCACCCGAGGCAGCGGCCGCACGTCCGCGAACGGGCCCTGCAGGTGCTCCGCGGCGACGATCGGGTGCAGCAGCAGGGCGGTGAGCACGTTACCGAGCAGCGAGTGCTCGTCGCGCACCTCTGTGGTCCAGGCGGTCACCAGGTACCGGCAGTCGACCCGGGGCAGCGGGTCGCGGCGGACCCGGCGCCCGTCCGGCTTGGCGACGATCTCCTCGCCGTACTCGCGCTCGGAGACGTTGGGCCGGATGTCCCACAGGTAGAGGTCCACGGTCGGCCGGGAGACCCCGGCGGCCCAGTCGCCGTCCGGCGCCTCGAAGACCACGTCCACGTCGCGCTGCGGCAGCGGCACGATCGCGCGCAGGTACGCCTCGAGCGACTCATCCAGCAGGTGCAGCATCGGGCTCCCGACTAACCAGGTCGAAGTAGCGCTCGAACTCCACCTCGGTGCGCAGGCGGCCGAGCTTCTGGAACTCCCGTTTCATCGCCAACACCGCGTGCCGCATGCCGATCGGCGCCTCCTCCTCAGCCGCGAGGAAGGCCGCGCCGAGCGCCGCGTTGTGGATGATGCCCCCGGACACCTTGAACTGCCGGGCCAGGAAGTCGATGTCGAGGTCGGCGACGGGCGCCGTGGGCGGGAAGGACCGCGCCCAGATCGCCCGCCGCTCGGCCACCTCGGGCAGCACGAAGTCGACCGCCACCGAGATCCGGCGCAGGAACGCCTGGTCGATGTTGCGTTGCAGGTTCGTGGCCAGCACGACGAGGCCGTCGTACGTCTCCAGCCGCTGGAGCAGGTACGCCACCTCGATGTTGGCGTAGCGGTCGTGCGCGTCGCTCACCTCGGAGCGCTTGCCGAACAGCGCGTCCGCCTCGTCGAAGAACAGCACCAGGTCGCCGGCCGCGGCGGCGCCGAAGATGCGTTCCAGGTTCTTCTCGGTCTCGCCGATGTACTTGCTGACCACGGCGGACAGGTCCACCTTGTACAGGTCGAGGCCGAGCTCGCCCGCGACGACCTCCGCGGCGAGCGTCTTGCCGGTGCCGGACGGCCCGGCGAACAGGGCCACGATCCCGGTGGACGGCAGCGGCGGGAACTGCCACCGGCCGTACACGACCTCCCGGCGCCGGTGCCGGGCGGCGAGCTCGCGCAGCTGGCGCCGGTCGTCCGCCGGCACGATCAGATCCGCCCAGGTCCGTCGCGGGCGCACCCGGACGGCCACCCCGTCGAGGTGCCCGCCGGCCAGCCGCCGCACCGCGGGCGCCAGTCGGCCGGTGTCCGCGCGGGCCGCCGCGGCGACCAGGCGCAGCTGGTCGCGGCTGAGCCGGTACGCCGGGTCGGGCGGCCGGCCCAGCGCCGCCTGCCAGTCGTCCGCGTCGGCGTCGCCGCTGTCCACCCGGATCTCGTGCCACGGCTGGGTGGGCAGCGATTCGAGCGGCAGCTCGCCCTGCGCGGACAGCACCCAGCGCAGGTGGTCGGCCCGGCAGACGGCGTCGCGGCCCGCCGCCGTGAGCGGCGCCGCCAGGTCGAGCACCACCGCGAGATCACCGAGGGTCGCCTCGCGCACCACGGCCGTCCAGGCCGCGGGCGTTTCGGGTACGGGGCAGACGAGCAGCCCGCGGCCCGGCCAGTGCCCCGCGACGGCCCGCAGCCGGCTCTCCCGGTCACCGCCGTTGACGAGCAGCAGCCGTGGCCCGGCCGACGCCGACTCCCCCGCCGATGCTGCCGGTGTCGTCGGCGGGGCCGGTGGTTGCCGGGTCGTGCCGGCCGGCAGGTCCGGGTCCGCCGAGTCGTCCCCGCGCAGGTGCCAGACCACCCGCGCGGGCACCGAGCACGCCCGGGTCCCCCACGCACCGGTCGGCGCCACGTCGATCAGCCCGGCGCGCGCCAGCCGCCCGCCCGGCGCGGCGCAGCTTTCCGCCGGATGCCCCGGCTCGTCGAAGAGCCGGCCGAGCGTGGCCAGCGTGAGCAGCGGGAGCTGCACCGAATCCTGGATGTACGCGACCACCCGCTGCCGGGCCGGCGACATCTCCACGGCGGCCAGCACGGCCAGCGCCTCGGCCTC
>DASQDS010000904.1:0-1798 GCA_035634075.1 Pilimelia sp.
GGAGGCCGCCTATCGAGACGGGCAATTGGTGACGGCGCTGGCCCGGTGCGCGCAGGTGAGCACGCTGGCGCAGCGGCTGGGATCGGCCGACCTGGCCTGCCGGGCCGCGCTGACGGTACGGGGCGTCGGCGGCGCGGCGGCCGAGCCGATCGCCGGCCTGTGTACGGCTGCGCGCGGCCTCCTCGGCGACGAGAACAGCCCCCGGCACGCGCAGGTTCTGGCCCAGCACGCCTTCGTCCTGGCCGACGCCGGTCAACGCTCCGCCGCCGAGGCGCTGAGCGGCCGGGCAATGACGATGGCCGAAGCCGGTGGCGATCCCGACGCGCTGGTCGGCGCGCTGCACGCCCGGCACGAGGTCAATCTCGGTCCGGACGGGGTCGCCGAACGGCTGGCGGCCGGCGCCCGACTGGCCCGGCTGGCGCACGGCAGCGGTCGGCCCGACGCGGCGCTGTGGGCGCACGTGTGGCGCATCGACGCCGCGCTCGAGATCGGCTCCATGGACGCGTTCGAACACGAGCTGTTCGAGCTGGCCGGTCTGGCGGAGCGACTCGGCTGGCCGATGGTGCGCTGGCACCTGCTGCGGGCCCGGGCGGCCCGGGCCATCCTGCTGGGCGACTTCAGGCAGGCCGAAACGCACGCACTGGCCGCCCGCGACGTGGCGGCGGCGATGCAGGATGACGTGGCACAGCACCTGTTCTACGCGGTGATGGTGCCGATCATGACCCGCACCGGCCGGTACGACGAGCACTGGGCGATGGTGCTCAGCGTTGCCGACCTGGCCCGCGCCGAACCTATCGCGGCCACCCAGTTCGGCATGCTGTTCGCCGAGGCGGGCGACCTGGAGCGGGCCGCGGCGATGTTCGACGCCGCGCGCCCCGCCCTGCCGGACCTGCCACGCAACTCCCGCTGGCTGCCCGTGCAGGCGCTCGCCGGTGAGCTGGCCGCCAGGCTGGGCGACCGGGACACCGCCGCGCAGTGCTACCACCGGGTGCTGCCGTACGCGGGGCACTACCTGAACACGACAACCGGCTGGTACGGCTGCGTCGCCCGGATCCTCGGCGTGATCGCCGCGGCACTGGGCGACCTCGACGCCGCCGACCGGCACCTGGGTGCGGCGGTGGCGATGGAGCAGCGGATCGGCGCCCGGGCCGACGCCGCCCTCGCCCGCCTCGACCAGGCCCGCGCGCTGGCCGCCCGGGGCGGTGCCGCGGACCCCGCCCGGGCGGTGGACCTGGCCGAGGCGGCGCGGCGGGCCGCGGACCAGTTCGGCCTGATGCCGACCGGCGTCGCCGCCACCGACCTGTTGCAGGAGCTGGCCGGGACGGGCGGACCCGGCCCGCTGACCGCGCGGGAGCGGCAGATCGCCGCCCTGGTCGCCGAGGGACTGTCGAACCGGGCCATCGCCGGCCGCCTGTTCCTGTCGGAGCGGACCGTGGAGACCCACGTCCGGCACGTGCTGACCAAGCTGGACCTGGCCAACCGTACCCAGGTGGCCGGCTGGGCGATGCGGGCCGGGTTGCGCTGAGCCGGCCTCGTGCCGGCGGTTACGTGGCGCGGTGCGTGGTTCCACTGATGTCCGCCGGCCCCCGTGCGGGCGATGGTGACAGCCATGGAAGCGACATTCGAAACCGCACCGCTGAACGAGGTGGCCACGCTGCCCGGCCACGCCGGCGGCTACGACCTGGAACGGCTCGGTGACGGGCGGACCGGTTGCCTGGCCTTCTGGGCGACCGCGCCGGCGGGTCGCGATGGCTACCTGATCGAGGACGAACAGGCCGGGTCGGCCGTCGCCGGCCCG
>DASQDS010000905.1:0-2290 GCA_035634075.1 Pilimelia sp.
ACGGCAAGATCAAGACCACCGAGACGAAGGCCAAGCGGCTGCGCCCGCTGGCCGAGCAGCTGATCACCAAGGCCAAGCGCGGTGACCTGCACGCGCGTCGTCGGGTGCTGACGGTCGTGCGCGACCGGGACGTGGTCTACACGCTCTTCGAGGAGATCGCGCCGCGGTTCGCCACCCGCCCCGGCGGATACACCCGGATCGTCAAGACCGGGCCCCGCAAGGGCGACGCCGCTCCGATGGCGATCATCGAGCTGGTCGAGGAGCTGGCCGTCGCCACCGCGCCGGCCAAGCCCGCGAAGAAGGCGGCCCGGCCGTCGGCGCAGCAGGACAAGGTGGAGGCGCTCGCCCGCGAGGAAGAGCCCCCTGCCAGCACGCCGGCACCGAACAACACCGACACCGCCGACACCGACAGCGACCAGGACGCCGAGCCGCCGGTGTCGGCGTCCGGCGACAAGGACGCATCGGGACCGGGGACCCAGGCCGAGGGCGACGACAAGGCCTGAGTTTCCAAGGTTCGTACGCTGATTGAGGCGTTCCCCAGGCTGCCTTTTGCGCGGCCCGGGGAACGCCTCAACCGTTTGGAGAGGGCAGGTGCGGTGGACCCGGTTCGGTTGCGCCTGGACGTGGCCTACGACGGCACGGACTTTTCCGGGTGGGCGGCGCAGCCGGGCCGCCGTACGGTCGCCGGGGTGCTCAGCGAGGCCCTCGACCGGCTGGTCGGCGGCGCGGCGGTCACCGGGTTGACGGTGGCCGGCCGTACCGATGCCGGGGTGCACGCCACCGGGCAGGTGTGCCACCTCGAACTGGCCGCCGACAGTTGGGCCCGGCTCGGGGACTCGCTGGTGCGCCGGCTGGCGGCGCTGCTGCCGCCGGACGCCCGGGTCCGCGCGGTCACCCCGGTGCCGCGTACCTTCGACGCCCGGTTCTCGGCGACGTTCCGCCGCTACGAGTACCGCGTCACCGACGCCCGGTACGGCGCGGAACCACTGCGCCGGCACGACACTCTGGCCTGGCCCCGCCCGCTGGCCCTCGACGCGCTCAACGCCGCGGCAACCGGCCTGGTCGGCGAGCACGACTTCGCGGCGTACTGCAAGCGCAAGGAGCACGCCACCACCGTTCGCGCGATCGCCCGCCTGGACTGGCGGCGGGAGGCCGGGGGCACGCTGGTGGCAACCGTGCAGGCAGACGCCTTCTGCCAGGCGATGGTGCGCAGCCTGGTCGGCGCGATGCTGGCCGTCGGCGACGGCCGCCGCCAGCCGCACTGGCCCGCGCACCTGCTGAGTCGCCGCGAACGCTCCAGCGAGGTCACCGTGGCCCCGGCGCACGGGCTGACCCTGGTCGCGGTGGGCTACCCCGCCGACCCGGCCGCTTTCGCCGAGCGGGCCGAGGCCACCCGCCAGCTGCGCGCTCCCGTCGACCCGATGGCCGCCGGCGCGAACGCCAGGCCCGGCCCGGTCGCCGCGACACCGGGACTGTCGAGCGTGGACCCGCAGGCAGGGTAGTGGCGCCGGCCGGTCAGCTCCGGCCGGCGGCCCGCCGGCCGAGGACGCTCTCCCGCAGATAGCCGGGCACCAGGTCGGACAGGATCTGCCGGGTCCGCGGTTCGCGGTCGGAGATCCGGCCACCGTCGGCCCGGGCAACGACACCGTAGACCACGAAGTGCCCGCGCACGTGCCAGCCGACCCGGGCGGCCGGCCCGGCGAGGACCTCGGTGCCGGGCCCGGCGCTCAGGCCGCCGAACGTGCCCCGCCCGGTGTCGACCAGCACTTTCGCCTGCTGGTACACGCGGTGGGCCGCGACGGTGTCGGCCAGGTTCAGCACGCCCAGCGTCACCAGGTAGCTGCCGTCCGGGGATCGCACCGTCGCGCGGACCACCTGGTCGCAGCCGGCCCGCGCCACCACCGCGGCCAGCCGGCCAATCACCGCGCCGGCGCAGTCGGTGCTCGACTCGCTGGCCAGGATCGGGTACCCCGGCGCGGGCCCGGTCAGCGTCAGCGTCGGGCCCGGAAACACCTCGGCGACCGTCAACGGATTGGGATCGGCGTCGCGGGAGCTGATGTCGCGGGCCGCGGGCGCGGCGGCCCGATGCCCGCGCCCGCCGTCGTCGAGCAGGAAGAATGTCCTGAACCCGCCGATGGCGCAGAGCGCCACCACACTCAGCACCCCGATGGCCAGGCGCCACGGCACGGCCCCGGCACCGCCGGCGGCCCGTCGCGGCGCGGATCGCGCTCGCGCAGGTCGAGCTGGCGCAGGTCGAGCTGGCGCAGGTCGGTCCGGCGCAGGTGGAACC
>DASQDS010000906.1:0-4243 GCA_035634075.1 Pilimelia sp.
ATGGCCGCGCCCAGGTTGTTGCGGACCATGGTCGCCAACCGGTTGGCCTTGCCGTCCAGCGACAGCATGGCCCCCTCGATCTTCTCGTAGTGCTCCAGCTCCACCTGGAACAGCCGGATCAACTCCAGGCCGACGCCCGCCGTGCCGGCGATGCCCACCAGCGAGTACGCGTCCGCGGGGTGCACCTTCTCGATGTCCCGGTTCGCGATGAGGTTGCCCATGGTGGCGCGCCGGTCGCCCGCGAGCAGGACGCCGTCGGCGTACGCCAGCGCGACGATCGTCGTCCCGTGCGGGGCCAGCTCGGCGGCCGCGCCCGGCGGCAGCGGCCGCCGGCCCGGCAGCAGCTCCGGCGCCGCCAGGCTCAGGAACTCGGTGAACGACGACGTCCCGGGCGTGGTGAACACGGCCGGTAGACGCCAGGATGAGTCAAAGCCCGCTGCCAACGTGCTTCCTTTCGGGTACGTGATGGCGCAACTGCGTTGCCCGGCCACGACGAGGGGGCCCGCCGCGGTCGCGCTGGGCGTCGAAGCAGAGTATCCCCCGCGCGGTGATCGCGCGGTGATCCCGGCGCGGTGTTACTCCCCGCCCTTTTGCACGTACCCCCGGACGAACTCCTCGGCGTTCTCCTCGAGAACCGAGTCGATCTCGTCCAGCAGGTCGTCGACGTCCTCGGTGATCTCCGCGTGCCGTTCGGCGACCTCGGCGCTGGCCTCGGCGGCCGGCGCCTCGTCCGCTTCCTCGTCCCGGCGCGACCGCCCGGACTGGGACTGGCCGCCGGTGTCTCGGGTAGTCATCGGTGCCCCCTCCTTCAACATCGTTGCCAGAAACCTACCTCGCCACCCCGACACGCCGCCCGACCCGGCGGCGGGTTTCGCGGCTGGCGTACCGCCGCCCGGGGTCGGCATCACCCGCCGGTGATGGCCTCCAGCAGGTCCTTGGCGCTCGCGCACCGGTCGAACAGGGCACCGACGTGCTTCTTCGTCCCGCGCTCCGGCTCCATCATGGGCACCCGCACCAGGGACTCGCGGCCCACGTCGAAGATCACCGAATCCCAACTGGCGGCGACGACCTCGGAGGCGTACTGCGCCAGGCAGCGGCCGCGGAAGTAGGCCCGCGTGTCCACCGGCGGCTCCACCATCGCCGCGCGCGTCTCGTCGCCGTCGAACAGCGTCTTCATCGCCCCCCGCGCCACCAGGCGGTGGTAGAGGCCCTTCTCCGGCCGTACGTCGGAATACTGGAGGTCGACAAGTTGCAGCTTGTGCGACGCCCAGCCCAGCTTCTCCCGCTCCCGGTAGCCCTCCAGCAGCCGCAGCTTGGCCACCCAGTCCAGCTCGTCGGCGCAGAGCATCGGGTCGCGGCCCAGCCTGTCCAGCACGCTCTCCCAGCGGTCCAGCACGTCGAGGGTCATCTCGTCGGTGTCCGCGCCGTACCGGTCCGCCACGAAGGCGCGGGCCCGCTCCAGGTAGGCCCACTGCAGGTCCAGCGCCGTCAACCGGCGCCCGTCTCGCAGCCGCATCAGGTGCCTCAGCCGCGGGTCGTGGCTGACCGCCTTCAGCTCGGCCACCGGGTCGGCGATGCCCAGGTCCGGCGTGAGCGCCTTCTCCTCGATCATCGTGAGGACCAGCGCGGTCGTGCCGAGCTTGAGGTACGTGGAGATCTCCGACAGGTTGGCGTCCCCGATGATCACGTGCAGGCGCCGGTACTTGTCGGCGTCCGAGTGCGGCTCGTCGCGCGTGTTGATGATGGGTCGCTTGAGGGTGGTCTCGAGGCCCACCTCGACCTCGAAGAAGTCCGCCCGCTGGGAGACCTGGAAGCCGGGCTGCGAGCCGTCCTGGCCGATGCCCACCCGGCCCGCCCCGCAGACGATCTGCCGGGTCACGAAGAACGGCGTCAGGTACGCGACGATGTCGGCGAACGGGGTCTGCCGCCGCATCAGGTAGTTCTCGTGCGCGCCGTAGCTGGCGCCCTTGTTGTCGGTGTTGTTCTTGTACAGGTGGATCTGGTGGGAACCCGGGATGGTGGCGGCCCGGCGCGCCGCCTCGGCCATCACCCGCTCCCCCGCCTTGTCCCACTTCACCAGGTCGCGCGGGTTGGTCACCTCGGGCGTCGAATACTCCGGGTGGGCGTGGTCCACGTACAGCCGCGCGCCGTTGGTGAGGATGACGTTGGCGAGGCCGAGATCCTCGTCCGCCAGCGCCTCCGCCGGGTCGTACGCCGCCCCCGAGTAGGTGAAGCCCCGCGCGTCGCGCAGCGGGGACTCCTCCTCGTAGTCCCAGCGGGCGCGCCCGCCCCGGTTGAGCTCCGGCCGGGCCCCGTAGGCGTTCACCACCTGCGAGGAGGTGACCATCGGGTTCGCCCCCGCCTGGCCGGGGACGGAGATGCCGTACTCGATCTCAGTGCCCATGATCCGTCGTACGGTCATGCCATCGCCCCGCTCCGCCGCGTCTTCCTGCCGGTCTGGTCCCGCATGCGTCGAGCGTAGTCGCCCCGGGCGCGCACGGCGGCCGAGCGTGCCGGGGGATTACCGACCGCGGGTGTCGATCCCGTCGCGGCGCGGCGCGGGCGCGACCGCCGGGCCGAGCCACCGGTCCAGCCCGGCGGTGAGCCGCCGGCCCAGCCGACGGCCCGGCCGCTCCGCCCACCGGTAGGTGAGGTGCGCAGCGAGGAAGAGGGCGAGGAGGTACGCCACCAGCAGGGCGACCTGCTGCGCGAAGGGGCGATCGGGGACAAACGGTACGCTTCGGTACACCGCGTAGAGGACCACCAGGTGGAGCAGGTAGATCGAATAGCTCAGCTTGCCGCACCACAGCGCCAGCCGGGGCGCCGGCCGTCGGCGCAGCCCATACGCCACCGCGAACGTCACCGCGGTCAACGTCAGCGTGCTCAGCCAGATCCGCCGCTCGGCGCCGGCCGGCAGGTGCCACCACCCGCCGGCGAGCGCCGCGGCCAGCACCGCCGCCACGGCCACGCCCCCGCCGACCCGACCGGTCAGGCCGCGCTCCACCCGGTACACGACCGTCCCGGCGAACATGACGGCCACCAGCGTCAGCGACTGCCAGGAATCCCGCGCTGTCGTCGTGCCGCCGTTGAACGCCGGCAGGGCGAGCGCGCCGACGCCCGCCACGGCGCACACCACCGCGATCCGCCGGTGACCGCTCGCGTACCCCGCCACGGTGCCCGCCAGCCCCACCACCAGCAGGGCGGCGACCTCGCCGCGCAGCTCGCCCCGCGCCGTGAGCAGCGACCCGGGCAGCAGCGGCCCCGCCAGGGCCGCCACCGCCGCGAGGCCGGCGGCCACCCCGCCGGCGAAGCGGTGCAGGCCGAGCACGAACATGCCGGCCGCGGCAAGGTAGAACACCATCTCGTACGACAGCGTCCAGTACACCGGGACGAGCTGAGGGGCGCCCAGCAGGCCTTGGAGCATGGTGGCATGGGCCGTGACGGTCGTCACCGGGTGCTCCGTCAGCACCCGGGGCGGCGCGATGGCGCCGCTCGCGTACACGGCCAGCATGGCGGCGGAGGCGACGAGGAAGGCCGGGTAGAGCCGGAACAGCCGGCCGACCCAGAAGCGGCGCAAACTGGCGTACCGGTCCAGCGACATCGGGATGACGTAGCCGCTGATGACGAAGAACAGCACCACGCCGTACTTGCCGATGTCGACCCACTGCCGCGCCTCCGTCGGCGGCCCGAGGATGGCCCGCGGGCCGAGGTGCCAATAGACGACCGCCAGCGCGGCGAAGCCGCGGAGCGCGTCCAGCCACTCCAGCCGACCCCCGGCGCCAGCTCCCGCCCCGGGCTGGTCCGCACTCCCGCCCCGATCCCCGGCCCCCGGACCGCTCCGCTCACCGCGGCCGCCGATGGCCTCGTCGCCGTTCGGGCGCGGTCCGGTAGGCGCCGGCCTGACCGGCTGCCGGTTGATCGACTGCGTGGCGGTCGGCTGCGTCGGCTGCCTGGCCGCCGCCGGCTGCGTGGCGGTCGGCTGCGTGGCGGTCGGCCCGGACCCGGTGGGACCCGGCACGCCGGCCGGAGCAGCACCGTCGGGCCCGGCATCCGGGCCGCCGCGTGCGGTCGGCAGGTGCCGCGGCGGTACGGCGGCGCTGTGGGACATCGGCTCCCCGGTGTGGTCAGCAGGCGTCGCCTGCCCAACGACCGGCCCTCCCACGGGATACGACCAACCCGCCCGGCGCCCCGACCCCCGTGCCCACGCCCCGCACGCCGGCGATCGCGACCTTGGTCCCCCGAC
>DASQDS010000907.1:0-3333 GCA_035634075.1 Pilimelia sp.
GGCGGCGGCCCGCGAGCTGGCGGCGGCCCGCGAGTTGGCGGCGGCCCGCGCGGCCTATGACCAGCCCCACCACCAGCCGGGCTACGGCCGGCCCGGGTACGACGGGTCCCGCTACGACCAGCACGGCGAACCTCCCCGGTACGACGAGCCCAGGTACGACGAGCCCAGGTACGACGCGCCCCGGTACGACGAGCCCACGTACGTCGGCCGGCAGTACGACCCCGGCGCGTACGACCGGGACGGCTGGCGCGACCGGGGCGACGGGTACGACCGGGCGGGGGTGGGCGAGCGCAACTACGACCGCGCCCCGACCGGCGGGCCGGGCCGCCAGCCGGCACCGTACGACCCCGCCGAGGAGGACGGTGCCGAGCAGGAGGCGGCCTACGCGGCGGCCCGCCAGCGGGAGGCGGAGTACTGGAACCCACCCCAGCCGGCCGCGGCGCCTCGGCGCGGCACCGTCTACACCAGCGCGAGCGCGTACCGCTGAGGCGCCGGCGCCCGCCCGCCTGCCCGCACCGCCCGCGTGAGTCGTCTGTGCTCTCAGCTCCATAGGCGCCGTACGCTTAGTCGATGCCCGGGTCGCCGTACACCGATTTGGATCGCCCGCCGCTGCGCGCGACGGCCCTGCGCCGGGCGTTGCTGGTCCCGGGCGGCCTCTGGACGCGACTGGATCTGCGGGCGGAGACCGGGTCGACCAACGCCGACGCGGCCGCCGCCGCCCGGGCCGGCGAGCCGGAGGGCCTGGTCGTGCTGGCCGAGCGGCAGAGTGCGGGCCGGGGCCGGCTCGGCCGGGTGTGGACCTCGCCCGCCCGGGCGGGGATCATCGCCAGTGTGCTGCTGCGCCCGGGGGAGGCGCGGGCGGGCGCCGGCTGGGCGCCGGTGCCGGCCGGCCGGTACGGCTGGCTGGGCCTCCTCACCGGCGTCGCGCTGGTCGAGGCGGTCAGCCGGGTCAGCGAGCTGGACGCCGCCCTGAAATGGCCCAACGACCTCCTCGTCGGCGGCGCCAAGTGCGCCGGCGTGCTGGCCGAGGCGGTGCCGGGCGGGGCGGGTGGCGCGCCGGCGGTCGTCCTCGGGGTGGGGCTCAACGTGACGCTGCGGGCGGAGGAGTTGCCGCCACCGGCAGCGGGCGGCCTGCCCGCCACGTCGCTGCGGATGGCCGGTGCGGTCGCCACCGACCGGGACCCGCTCGTGCGGGCCATCCTGCGCGCGCTGGCGTCCTGGTACGGGCGGTGGCGGGACGCGAACGGGGACCCGGCCGGCAGCGGCCTGCGGTCGGCGTACCTGGAGTGCTGCGCCACGGTGGGTCAGCCGGTGACCGCGTTGCTGCCGGCGGCGCCGGACCTGACGGGCACGGCGGTCGGCGTGGACGACGACGGCCGCCTGCTGGTACGCACGGCGGCCGGCGACCAGGCGATCGCGGCGGCCGACATCCGGCACCTGCGCTGAGCGGGCGGGGCGGCGGCGGGCGGCACCGGCGACCAGTACGGTGGGCCCATTCGGCGCACACAGGAGGTCGACGTGGCGTTCCCGGAGGATGTTCTCACCAAGGACGAGCGCGTCGTGTTGCACCTGCACCCGCACCGGAAGGCGCTGGTCCGGCCGGTCGCCGTGGCGGTGCTGGCGGTGGCGCTGGGGGTCGCCGCCGGGGTCGTGCTGCCGATCGGTGACGGGACGCTGGGCATGGCCGTGCTGGCGGGCCTCGCCCTGCTCGCGGTGCTCGTCTTCACGGTCTGGCCGGTCCTGGTCTGGCGCAGCACGCACTACGTGTTCACCAGCGAGCGGGTGCTGCTGCAGAGCGGCGTGCTGGCCCGGGACCGCCGGGACATCCCGCTGTCCCGGATCAACGACCACGCGATGACCCAGCGGTTCTCGGAGCGCCTGCTGGGCTGCGGCACGCTGACCATCGAGTCGGCCGGGGAGCGGGGCCAGGCGCTGCTGGTGGACGTGCCGGGCGTCGAGCGGGTGCAGACGGCCCTCTACGAGCTGGTGGAGGCCGACCGCGACGCGCACCCGGCCGGCGACGGCGAGGCGCGCGAAGTCCGCCTGGAGGAGCGTTGACCGCTGGCCAGGGCCGGCGGCCGGCGGCGGGTCAGGGCGCCTGGCGGTGAGCGGCGCGGTCGAGGTCGGCGGCGGCCAGCTCGGCCTCCAGCTCGACGTCCAGCGGGTCGTTGATGCCGGCCAGCGGGTCGCCGGCGCGGGGCTGCGGCGGCGCGGCGACCGGCTCGACCGCCGGCTGAACCGCCTGCTGGGCGGCCGGCGCGAAGACCATCGTGCGGTACGACCAGAAGCGGAACGCGGTCGCCAGGCCCATGCCGAGGACAGTGGCGAGGTTGAGCTCGATGCGGTCGGTGTCCTCGCTGAGCTTGAGGCCGTACTTGGCCGCGCCCACGATGCCCGCCTGGATGATCATGCCGGCGAGGTTGAACGCGAAGAAGAGCGTGTACTCCCGGCGGAGCGCCGTCTTCGGCCGGTGCCGGTAGGTCCAGTGCCGGTTCGCCAGGTACGACAGCGTGGTCGTGATGACGGTGGCGATGACGGTCGCCTTGACCGCCCCGATACCCATCGTCACATTGAAGATCACGAAATATAGCAGAGCGTTGCCCAACCCGATCGCCCCGAAAGCGAGCGCTTCGGGGGCGAGGGTCTGCAGGCGATGCGGCAGCAGGCGCACAAGACGCATTCGGCAACCTTACGGCAGGGCGGCGACCCGCGCTGCGGGCCGGCGGCAGTGGGCGCTACGTCACCCGTTGCCGCTACTGTCGGTAGCTGGAGCAAGAACCTGCGGTGTTGTGGCCGGCGTTTGCTGCTCCACGAAGACGAACCGGCGGTACGACCAGAAGCGGAAGACGGACCCCAGCGCGTTACCGACGATCGTGCCGGCGACGAGGTCGGCCAGCGTGGTGCCGAACACGGCCGGCCAGATGCCCCCGAGCCAGTAGTGGCTGGCCCAGAGGACCGCGAGGCCGATGGCCAGGCCGATCGCGTTGAACGAGAAGTACAGCCCGTACTCGCGGGCGAGGCTCGAGCGCTCGCGGTGCCGCCAGGTCCAGAACCGGTTGCCGACGAAGGCCACCGTCGCGGCCAGCACCGTGCTGATCGTCTTCGCGGTGAGCGGCTCCAGGTCGCGCGGGCCGATCAGATACGCGTAGATGGCGGCGTCGACGCCGAACGCCACCGCCCCCACCGTGCCGAACTTGCCCAGCTCGTGCAGCAGGTGGCGGAAGCGCTCGTACAGGGCGCGCGGCAGGCGCCGGACCGCCGACGGCGGCCGGGGCGGACCAGCGGCGGTCTCGGGCACGTCCCGCAGAGTACCTGTTGCGCGCACCGTCGATC
>DASQDS010000908.1:0-2970 GCA_035634075.1 Pilimelia sp.
CCGGGGAACCGGCGGGCGCCACGGGCGCGGCGAGCCGGCCGGCCAGGGCGAGCAGGCGGTCGCGCAGCGCGCCGGCCTCGCGGACCGTGAGGTACGCCAGCGGCGCCTCGGTCTTTCCGCCGCCGACCACCTCCAGGCGCAGCTCCGCGAGCCCGGTCAGCTGGGCGAGCACCGGCCGGACCACCTCCACCGACTGGAGCCGCTCCAGCGGGATGGCCCGGGTGCGGCGCCAGAGCAGGCCCTCCTGGACCCGCAACTCCCGGCCGACCACCTGGTAGCCGGTCACCGACCAGCTGATGACCGACAGCGCCACGGCGCCGACGAGCAGCGCCACGACGAGGCCGAGCCACGGGCCCAGGCCCAGCCGGTCGAAGCCCTGCCAGGAGATGGCCGCGATGATGAAGAACAGGGACTTGACGCTGTTCAGCAAGGGGCTCAGCGGGTGCAGCCGGCGGCGCTTCTCCGGCGCGGCCAGGTGGGGCCCGGCCGGCCCCCAGGCGGGCGGGTACGCCGGGGGCGCGGGCTCCGTCACAGCCCTTCGGCCCTGTCCTCGCCGAGCGCCGTCAGCCGGTCGCGCAGGCGGGCCGCCTCGGGTGGCGCCAGCCCGGGCACCACCGCGTCGCTGGCCGCCGCGGCCGTGTGCAGCTGCACCGTGGCGAGGCTGAAGGCGCGTTCGAGCGGGCCGGCGGTGACGTCGACGAACTGCATCCGGGCGTACGGCACGATGGACAGCCGCCGCACCAGCAGGCCGTGCCGGACGAGCAGGTCCCGCTCGCGTTCCGCGTACCCCCAGGCCCGGACGGCGCGCACGACGGTGAGCGAGCGGAGCACGGCGTAGCCCACGACGAGCGCGACGCCGGCGGCGAACCAGCGCGAGTCGGTCAGCAGCCAGCCGGCCAGGCAGGCGGCGGCGAGGATGCCGGTCGAGATGCCGAGGCGGATGAGCTCGACGCCGATCAGCCGGCCCGACACCGGGCGCCAGTCCACCGTGTCGGGCCACGGCTCCAACGGGCTCCGCGGTGGGGCGGCGAGGGTGGACTCCGGCTCCTGCACAGGGTTCAGACTAGGCGATCAGGACAACGGCGCCACTTCGCGAAGGAACCCGCGGACGCCCAGAAAGTCGCCCAGACTCGCCCGGTGCTGGTCACACGCCAACCACGTCTTGCGCCGCTCGGGCGAGTGCAGCCTCGGGTTGTTCCACCGCAGCGCCCAGCCGGCCGGGGCGCGGCAGCCCTTGGCCGAGCAGACCGGCGGGTCGGCGCCGACCGGCGGATCGGGCGGGAACGGGGCGGTCACACCGGCGGAGTCTACGGCCCGCCGGTGACGTGCGAGGGAGTCGGGGAAATCAGCCGAAGGCCGGGGATTTCGCGGCGAGCCGGGTGATTCACGGCCGGGATCAGAAGGTAAAGCGCCGGGCGGCCACGGGGGAAGCCGCCCGGCGACGGCTGAATCGTACACACGATGCCGCCCCCCGTGTCTACCCCGCCGCCCCCTGTGTTTGTCGCCCAATCGGGCCGTCTCAACCGGGACCCGCTGTTTCCGGCTCTACCGGTCTGGCCGGGCTTCGCTGTGTCCGGCTCTGCCAGCCGGTTCCCAGCGGAGGCGTGTAAGGCTTGGGAGGTCGTACGCCGCGCAACGTTTCGTGGAGGACCGGTGGCCCAGCCGAGTACGCCCCAGCCCGACGCACCGACCAGCCCCGCCCAGGGCCCGGCCGGCGCCCGCCCGAGCGACGCCGGCCCGGCCGGCGCCGGCCCTGGTGAGAGCGTCGTGGGCCACGGCGCGGGGATCTCCGCGCCCGGCGCCGGCAGCGCCGCCCCCGGCGTGGGCAACGGCGCCGGGCCGGTGCGGGCCGTCGGCGCCGAGCAGCGACCCACCCCGGCGCAGGACGCCACCTCGCTGGAGCGGGCGCTCTTCGAGGTCAAGCGGGTCATCGTCGGCCAGGACCGGATGATCGAGCGAATGTTCGTCGCGCTCCTGGCCCGGGGGCACTGCCTGCTGGAGGGCGTCCCCGGGGTGGCCAAAACCCTGGCGGTCGAGACGTTGGCCCGGGTGGTCGGCGGCACGTTCGCCCGGGTGCAGTTCACCCCGGACCTGGTGCCGGCCGACATCGTCGGCACCCGCATCTACCGCCAGTCCAGCGAGAAGTTCGACGTCGAGCTCGGGCCGGTGTTCGTGAACTTCCTGCTCGCCGACGAGATCAACCGCGCGCCCGCGAAGGTGCAGTCCGCGCTGCTCGAGGTCATGGCCGAGCAGCAGGTGTCGATCGGCGGGCAGACGCACACCGTGCCGGACCCGTTCCTCGTGATGGCCACCCAGAACCCGATCGAGCAGGAGGGCGTGTACCCGCTGCCGGAGGCCCAGCGGGACAGGTTCCTCATGAAGATCGTCGTGGGGTACCCCACCGACGCGGAAGAACGCGAGATCGTCTACCGGATGGGCGTCAGCGCGCCGGAGCCGGCCAACGTCTTCAGCCCGGCCGACCTGCTCGCCCTCCAGCGGCGGGCCGACGGGGTGTTCGTGCACAACGCGCTGGTCGACTACACCGTCCGGCTCGTGCTCGCCACCCGGTCGCCCGGCGAGCACGGCATGCCGGACGTGGCGCAGCTTATCCAGTACGGCGCGAGCCCGCGCGCCTCGCTCGGCATCGTGCGCGCCACCCGGGCGTTGGCGCTGCTGCGCGGCCGCGACTACGCGCTGCCGCAGGACGTGCAGGACGTGGCCCCGGACATCCTGCGCCACCGACTGGTGCTCAGCTACGACGCGCTGGCCGACGACGTGCCGGCCGACCACGTGATCGGCCGGGTGATGGCGACGGTGCCGCTGCCGACCGTGGCGCCGCGGCAGCAGTCGGGCGGGCCGGCGCCGATGCCGCAGCCCGCCGGGGCCTGGCCCGGGCGGGTGGCATGATCGCTCGCCGGTCCCGCGCCGCCCCGGCCCCCGCCCCGATCGGCGGTGCGGCGACGGGCGCGG
>DASQDS010000909.1:0-6030 GCA_035634075.1 Pilimelia sp.
GGCCCGCCGCGGCCGCGCGGCCGGCTTCAGTGCCGCCGGCGGGGGTGCCGGACGAGCCGGACCTGCCGCGGCGGGGCCGCTCGGGACGGTCGGCCCGGTCACGGCGCGGGCGCGCGGGGCCGGTGTCGGCCGGTGCCTCGCGGCCCGGGACGGCATCGCCCTTGTAGATCCAGACCTTCACGCCGATACGGCCGAAGGTGGTGCGCGCCTCGAAGAAGCCGTACTCGATGTTGGCCCGCAGGGTGTGCAGCGGCACGCGACCCTCGCGGTAGAACTCGGTCCGGCTCATCTCCGCGCCGCCGAGGCGGCCGGAGACCTGCACCCGGATGCCCTTCACGAGCGGGTTCTTCATCGCGGACTGCATCGCCTTGCGCATCGCGCGGCGGAAGCTGACCCGCGACGAGAGCTGCTCGGCGACGCCCTGCGCGACGAGCTGCGCGTCGGACTCCGGGCTCTTGACCTCGAGGATGTTGAGCTGGACCTGCTTGCCGGTCAGCTTCTCGAGCTCGCCGCGGATGCGGTCGGCCTCGGCGCCCTTGCGGCCGATGACGATCCCGGGCCGGGCGGTGTGGATGTCCACACGGACCCGGTCGCGGGTGCGCTCGATGTCGACCTTGGAAATGCCGGCACGCTCCAACCCCTTGGCCATCATCCGCCGGATCTTCACGTCCTCGGCGATGTAGTCGGAGTAGAGCTTGTCCGCATACCAGCGGGACTTCCAGTCGGTCGAGATGCCGAGCCGGAACCCGTGCGGGTGAACCTTCTGACCCATTACTCGGCGCCCTCCGCCTTGCTCGGTGACTCCGCGGCGGGCGCTTCGGGCGCCGGCCGTGCGGCCTTCGTCGCCTTCGTGGCCGGCGCGGCCTTACGGTTGCGGGCGGTGACCTGAATGGCCTCCACCGCGATCGTGATGTGACAGGTGCGCTTGCGGATCCGGTACGCCCGGCCCTGCGCACGCGGCCGGAACCGCTTCAGGGTGGGCCCCTCGTCCACGTACGCCTCGCTGACGAGCAGCGCGTCGGGGTCCAGCCGCTCGTTGTTCTCGGCGTTCGCTACCGCGCTGGCCAGCACCTTGTAGACCTGCTCGCTCGCGGCCTGCGGCGCGAACTGCAGGACCGTGAGCGCCTGCTTCGCGGGAAGGCCGCGGACGAGGTTGACCACCCGGCGCGCCTTGCTCGGCGAGATGCGCACGTGCCGCGCACTCGCCCGCGCGCCCGGTGCTGCCTGCGCGTCGCCCTTGACTGGCATCGCTGTAACCCCTTGATCCTCTATCCGTGACGCCTTAGCGGCGGCGGCTCTTCCGGTCGTCCTTCTCGTGACCCTTGAACGTGCGGGTCAGGGCGAACTCGCCGAGCTTGTGCCCGACCATCGCCTCGGTCACGAACACCGGGACGTGCTTGCGCCCGTCATGCACGGCGATCGTGTGCCCCAGCATGTCGGGGATGATCGTCGAGCGCCGCGACCAGGTCTTGATGACGTTCTTCGAGCCCTTGTCGTTCTGCGTCTCCACCTTCTTGATCAGGTGGTCGTCGACGAACGGGCCCTTCTTCAGGCTGCGAGGCATCTCTTCAGTCTCCTTAGCCGCGCTTGCGGCTGGCGTAGCGGCGGCGGACGATCATCCGGTCGCTCGGCTGACCCTTGCGGCGGGTGCGGCCCTCGGGCTTGCCCTGCGGGTTCACCGGGTGGCGACCGCCGGAGGTCTTGCCCTCACCGCCACCGTGCGGGTGGTCGACCGGGTTCATGGCGACGCCGCGGACGGTCGGGCGCTTGCCCTTCCACCGCATGCGGCCGGCCTTGCCCCAGTTGATGTTTGACTGGTCGGCATTGCCGATCTCGCCGACCGTCGCCCGGCACCGCACGTCGACCCGCCGGATCTCGCCGGAGGGCATGCGCAGGGTCGCGTACGCGCCCTCGCGGCCCAGGAGCTGGATGCCGACGCCGGCGGAGCGGGCCAGCTTGGCCCCGCCACCGGGGCGCAGCTCCACCCCGTGGATCGTGGTACCCACCGGGATGTTGCGCAGCGGCAGGTTGTTGCCCGGCTTGATGTCCGCCCCGACACCGGATTCCACGCGGTCGCCCTGCTTGAGGTCCTTCGGCGCGATGATGTAGCGCTTCTCGCCGTCGGCGTAGTGCAGCAGTGCGATGCGGGCGGTGCGGTTGGGGTCGTACTCGATGTGCGCGACCTTGGCCGGCACACCGTCCTTGTCGACCCGCTTGAAGTCGATCAGCCGGTACTGGCGCTTGTGGCCGCCGCCCTGGTGCCGGGCGGTGATCCGGCCGTTCGCGTTCCGGCCGCCCTTCTTCGGCAGCGGCGTCAGCAGCGACTTCTCCGGGGTCGACCTGGTGACCTCGGCGAAGTCGGCGACGCTGGAGCCGCGACGGCCCGGCGTTGTCGGCTTGTACTTACGAATAGGCATGTCGATTTACCCCTCAGCTGACCGGGCCGCCGAAGGCCTCGATGCGGTCGCCCTCGGCCAGCTTCACCATCGCCCGCTTCGTCGCCTTGCGCTGGCCGTACCCCGTGCGGGTCCGCTTGCGCTTGCCCTCGCGGTTGAGCGTGTTGACCGTGAGGACTCGGACATTGAAGATCTGCTGGATCGCGATCTTGATCGCGGTCTTGTTGGCGTCCGGGTGCACGAGGAACGTGTACCAGTTCTGGTTGAGCTCGCTGTAGCTCTTCTCCGAGACGACCGGCGCCACGATGATGTCGCGCGGGTCAGCGATGGTGGTCATTCGCCATCCTCCTCAGCGGTCGGCTCCGCCGCCGGGCCGGCCTGCGCCGGCACGCCGAGGAACTCGTCCAGGGCCGCGCGGGTGAAGACCACGTCGTCGGCGACCAGCACGTCGTACGTGTTGAGCTGCCCGGACTCGATCAGGTGCACGCTGGGCTCGTTGCGTAGCGACAGCCAGTTCAGCTCGTCCTCGCGGCTCAGCACGACGAGGGCGCGGCGGGTCTCGGTCACCTTGCGCAGGGCCGCGAGCGCCGTCTTGGTCGACGGCGTCTCCCCGGTCACAAACGCCTCGACCACGTGCACGCGGCCGTCGCGGGCCCGGTCGGAGAGGGCGCCCCGCAGTGCGGCCGCCTTCATCTTCTTGGGCGTGCGCTGCGAGTAGTCCCGCGGCACCGGCCCGTGGACGACGCCGCCGCCGGTGAACTGGGGCGCGCGGATCGAACCCTGCCGGGCACGGCCGGTGCCCTTCTGCTTGTAGGGCTTCTTGCCGCCACCGGCGACCTCGCCCCGCGTCTTGGTCTTGTGCGTGCCCTGCCGCGCGGCGGCGAGCTGGGCCACGACGACCTGGTGCATGAGGGCGATGTTCGCCTGCGTGTCGAAGACGTCGGCGGGCAGTTCCACCGTGCCGGACTTTGTGCCCTCGGCGTTGATCACGTCGACGGTCGTCACTTCGTCGCACCACCCTTCTTGGGGGCCGTCTTAGCCGCGCTGCGGATCAGGACCAGCGCGCCCTTGGGGCCCGGGATGGCGCCCTTGACGAGCAACAGGCCCTGCTCGGCGTCGATGGCCTGCACGGTCACGTTCTGCACGGTGAAGCGCCGACCGCCCATCCGGCCGGACATCTTCATGCCCTTGAAGACCCGGCCCGGCGTGGCGCAGCCGCCGATGGAGCCCGGCGAGCGGTGCTTGCGCTCGACGCCGTGGCTGGCGCGCAGGCCGTGGAAGCCGTGCCGCTTCATGACGCCGGCGAAGCCCTTGCCCTTGGTCTTGCCGGTCACGTCGATCGTCGCGCCGGCGGAGAACGTGTCGACGGTGACCTCCTGGCCGAGCGCGTACTCGCCCGCGTCGGTCGTGCGCAGCTCGACGAGGTGCCGCCGCGGGGCCACGTCAGCCTTGGCGAAGTGGCCGGACTCCGGCTTGTTCACCTTGCGCGGGTCGATCGCGCCGAACGCCAGCTGGACGGCGCCGTAGCCGTCCTTCTCGGCGGTGCGGACCTGAGTCACGACACACGGGCCGGCCTGCACCACGGTCACCGGGACGACCTTGTTGTTGTCCCAGATCTGGGTCATGCCGAGCTTGGCGCCCAGGATGCCCTTCACTTGCCTGTCCATGAGTTCGCAGTCCCTACAGCTTGATCTCGATGTCGACGCCAGCCGGCAGGTCGAGGCGCATGAGCGAGTCGACTGTCTTCGGGGTCGGGTCGATGATGTCGATCAGACGCTTGTGCGTACGCATCTCGAAGTGCTCGCGCGAGTCCTTGTACTTGTGCGGCGAACGGATCACGCAGAAACGGTTGATCTCCGTGGGCAGCGGCACCGGCCCAGCCACCTGCGCGCCCGTACGGGTGACCGTCTCGACGATCTTGCGCGCGGAGGAGTCGACGACCTCGTGGTCGTAGGCCTTGAGCCGGATGCGGATCTTCTGTCCCGCCATGGTGGCTTCTGTTTCCTTCTGTTGCGATCCTCGCCGACGACTTTCGCCGACGCACCGACTTTGTCCGACCCCCGCGGTCGGGCGTGTCGCGCGCCTGGCCATGCTCCACCCTGGAGACCAGGGCTTTCACGTGACCCGGCGGGCACCACGCCCGCACTGCGGAAGCTGGGCGCTGCGACGGCTGGCATCTCGTGCTCCTGGCACCTCATGCTCGCCGGCCACCGCGCCCCGCGCGGAGTGATGGGCCTGCCCGTGAAGGAGCAGGCCCATCACCCGCAACGCAACCTATTCATTATGCCGTATGGGGACCGGCACTGTGAAATCGGGGTGTCGCTCCGCGAGACCCGACGCGCGCCCCGCGGGCGGGACGCGCGCCCGGTCTCACGTGATGATGGTGGTGACGCGACCCGCGCCGACCGTACGACCACCCTCGCGGATCGCGAACCGGAGGTTTTCCTCCATCGCGATCGGCTGGATGAGCTTCACGGTCATCGTGGTGTTGTCGCCCGGCATGACCATCTCGGTGCCCTCGGGCAGCGTGACGACGCCGGTGACGTCCGTGGTGCGGAAGTAGAACTGCGGCCGGTAGTTCTGGAAGAACGGCGTGTGCCGGCCACCCTCCTCCTTGGAGAGGATGTAGACGGTCGCCTCGAACTCGGTGTGCGGGGTGTTCGACCCCGGCTTCACCACGACCATGCCGCGCTCGACGTCCTCGCGCTTGATACCGCGCAGCAGCAGGCCGACGTTCTCACCGGCCCGCGCCTCGTCGAGCACCTTGCGGAACATCTCGATGGCGGTGCAGGTCGTCTTCATCGACTTCTCGCGGATGCCGACGATCTCCACCTCCTCGTTCGGCTTCAGCACGCCACGCTCGGCGCGGCCGGTGACCACCGTGCCACGACCGGTGATCGTGAAGACGTCCTCGATGGGCATGAGGAACGGCTTCTCGATCTCGCGCTCCGGCTGCGGGATCGCCGTGTCGACCGCGTTCATCAGCTCCATGAGCCGCTCGGTCCACTCGGTGTCACCCTCGAGCGCCTTGAGCGCCGAGACGCGCACGACCGGGACGTCGTCGCCCGGGAACTCGTACGTGCTGAGCAGCTCGCGGACCTCGAGCTCGACGAGCTCCAGGAGCTCCTCGTCCTCGACCATGTCGCTCTTGTTGAGCGCCACGACGATGTACGGCACGCCGACCTGGCGGGCGAGCAGCACGTGCTCCTTGGTCTGCGGCATCGGGCCGTCGGTCGCCGCCACCACCAGGATCGCGCCGTCCATCTGCGCGGCACCGGTGATCATGTTCTTGATGTAGTCGGCGTGCCCGGGGCAGTCGACGTGCGCGTAGTGCCGCGCCTCGGTCTGGTACTCGACGTGCGCGATCGAAATCGTGATGCCGCGGGCCTTCTCCTCGGGCGCCTTGTCGATCGCGTCGAACGGCGTGTACGGGTTCAGGTCGGGCATCTTGTCGTGCAGGACCTTGGTGATGGCCGCGGTCAGCGTCGTCTTCCCGTGGTCGATGTGACCAATGGTGCCGATGTTGACGTGCGGCTTAGTCCGCTCGAACTTCGCCTTCGCCACTGGTGTCCTCCTGTGGACTTCTTGGTTCGTACGCCCTGCGCGCCCTGTGACGCCTCGGACTCTGTCGGCA
>DASQDS010000910.1:0-3096 GCA_035634075.1 Pilimelia sp.
CTGCGCCGGCTGATCGGCACCCGGGTGGACCGCGAACCGTCCGCCGCCGCGGACCTGGCCGCCGCGTGCGCCCGGCTGCCGCTGGCCCTGCGGATCGGGGCCGAGCTGGCCGCGGCGCGCACCGACGTCACGCTGACCGAACTGGTCGCCGAGCTGGACGACCACCAGCGGCGGCTCGATCTGCTCGACGCGGGCGGCGATCCGCGCGCCGAGGTCCGCGCCGTCTTCTCCTGGTCGTATCAGAATCTGCCCGCCGACGCGGCCCGCGCGTTTCGGTTGCTCGGCGTGCACCCGGGCGTCAGCGTGCCCGTCGACGCCGCGGCGGCGCTGACCGGCACCGGCACCGCCGAGGCTCGGCGGCTGCTCGGCCTGCTTGCCCGGGCCAGCCTGATCCAGGCCGGCGGCGGCGGCCGGTACGGCATGCACGACCTGCTGCGCGCCTACGCCGGCGAGCTGGCGACCGCGCACGACCCGGCGCCGGACCGCGAAGCGGCGCTGACCCGCCTGTTCGACCACTACCTGGCCGGCTCCGTCACGGCGATGAACGCGCTCTACCCGGCAGCGACCCCGGCGGTCGGCGACCCGGACGCGGCACGGAGCTGGATCCAGGCGGAATGGCCGAACCTGGCCGCCGCCTGCACGTACGGCGCCGCCCACGGCTGGCCCCGGCACGCGATCGCCCTGGCCGAAACGCTGTTCCGCTACCTCGACGCCGGCGGGCCGGTCGCCGAGGCGGTGACCGGCTCCGCCTCCGCCGTGGCAGCCGCCCGCGCCGTCGGCGACCCGGTCGCGCAGGCCAGGGCGCTGACCCACCTGGGCCGGCTGCACCGGCGGCAGGGCCAGCTCGACCGGGCAGCCGAGACCTACCGGCAGGCGCTGACCCTCTACGCCGGCCTGGGCGACCACGCGGCGGAGGCGGGGGCGCTGCGCAACCTGGGCAGCGTCCACTGGCGGCAGGGTCACTACCGGCAGGCCGCGGACCACTATCAGCAGGCCTGGACGCTGTACCGGCGGCTGGGCGACGACGCGGGCCAGGCCGACGCGCTGGTCCGGCTCGGCCTGGTCGACGAGCGGCTGGGCGACGAGGCCCAGGCGGCGCAGCGCCTCCAGCCGGCATTAGAGCTTTTCGCCCAGCTGGGCGACCGGTTCAGTGAGGCGTACGTGCTCTCCCTGCTCGCCCGACTGCGCCACCAACCGGATCAGCTCGAACTGAGCGCCGTCCATCTGGAGGAGAGCCTCGCCCTGGTACGACAGGCCGGAGACCGCACCGGGCAGGCGTACGCGCTGACCGACCTTGCGGCCGTCCACGCCCGCCGCGGGCGGCTCACCGAGGCCGCCGGTCACCTGCGTCAGGCCCTGCTGCTGCACCGGCGGATCGGGGACCGCGCCAGCGAGGCCGAGGCGCTCAACGACCTCGGTCAGGTGCTGAGCGCCGCGGGCAACGCGGCGGAGGCCCGTACCCAGCACGGCGAGGCGCTGATCCTGTCGGGCGAGATCGGCGACCGGTACGAGCAGGCGCGTGCCCACGATGGCATCGCCGCCACCTATCTGGTCGCTGGCGACCTGGACCGTGCCCGCGCGCACCAGCAGCACGCCCGGCGCCTGTTCGCCGACCTCGCCGTGCCCGCCGCACCCACCCTCCAGGCGCCGGTGGCCACCCCCGGCCGATAGGTGGGCCGCCACCGCCGGATGCTCATGCCCGCAGGACGCCGTCCACCCACAGCACCGTGACGGGGCTGCCGCGGGCCCGGGCGTACGTGACGATGTCCGCGGTCCCGCCCAGACCACGGGCCGGCCGGCCGTCCCAGATGGCGAAGAGATGGTCGCAGCGTTCGACCATGGCCTGTCCGGCCGCCAGGAACGCCTGCGCGCTGGGCTTCGGATACGGCAGCGTGACCACCGTTCCGGCGGCCCGCCGAAGTTCCTCGAACTGCGCCCGGCCGTCATCGGTGACCAGCGAGCTGGCGTAGTCCGCGCAGGGCAGGATGACTTCCAGCATGCCGCCGGCTGCCACGACGTGGGCGGCGAACAGCTGGTCGGCGCCCTCGGCGAGGCTCGACACCCCGTACAGCTGCGCGCCGACGGGCAGCACCCGGCTCCAATGCTCCACCGCGCGGTCGACGATCCTCGGCGGGAGGATCTGATGACCGGTGACACCGAACCGCACTTCGCCCCCCGTACGACGGCTCGTCGACCTCCAGAAACACCATGACGATACGGACGCCGGCCCGGTACGGCCAGATGCTGTGCGCTGCGCCCTTCTCCTGCGCACTGGTGGCGTGGAGAATCGGTCGGCGCTGGGCGTACCGACTGCGGGGGACAGGCAATGAACTTCAATGGTTTCATTTCATACAGTCATGCCGCCGACGGGCGTCTGGCGCCGGCTGTCCAGCGGGGTCTGCATCGGTTGGCGAAGCCGTGGCATCGGCGTCGGGCGTTGTGGATCTTCCGGGATCAGACGGGGTTGGCGGTGACGCCGGCGTTGTGGTCGTCGATTCAGCGGGCGTTGGATGGTTCCGACTATTTTGTGCTGCTTGCGTCGCCGGAGGCGGCGCGTTCGCCGTGGGTGAATCGGGAGATTGAGCACTGGGTGGCGACGAAGTCGCCGGGTCGGATCCTGCCGGTGGTCACCGATGGGCAGTGGCGGTGGGATCCGCAGCGGCGGGACTTTTCGGAGGATTCGTCGGCGGTGCCCGCCACCCTGCGGGGGGTGTTCGCTGAGGAGCCGTTGTTTCTGGATCTGCGGTGGGCGCGTGATGATCTGCATTTGAGTTTGCGGCATTCGCGGTTCCGGGATGCGATTGCGCAGTTGGCTGCGCCGATGCATGGGGTGAGTAAGGACGATCTGGAGGGTGAGGACGTTCGGCAGCATCGTCGGATGCGGCGGTTGTGGTCGGTGGCGGTGACGGGGTTGGTGGTGTTGGCGTTGGTGGCGTCGTTGACCGGGGTGTTGGCGGTCCGTAACGCGGGTCTGGCGAGTGCGTCGGCGGTGGAGGCGCAGCGTCAGCAGGAGGTGGCGTCGCAGCAGCGGGGCAGTGCGCAGCGGTTCGCCGAGGAGGCGAGTCGGCAGGAGAACCTGGCGCGACAGCAGCAGGC
>DASQDS010000911.1:0-17054 GCA_035634075.1 Pilimelia sp.
GACCGGTGCCTGCCCGGGTCGGACAGCAGCACCCGCCCGCCGGCCGAGACTGGACCGGCCAGCACCGCGTTGGCCCGGCTCCACAGCCGGGTCCCGTCCGCGGCGCGGAAGGCGTCGACGCCGTACTCGGCGTCGGAGCAGACGCCGCAGTAGCCGCCGACGACGACGACCCCGGCGTCGGCGACGAACTCCCGCGTGGACCAGTTCGTCAACTCGTTCCAGCGTTCGGCGCCGGTGGCCGCGTCCAGCGCGATCACGTTGGAGCTGTAGTTGCTGTTGGAGAAGCAGTTGACGTCGGTGACCACGACGAGGCCGCCGACGACGGCCAGCCCCGTGCCCTCGAGGTAGCCGGCGGTGTGGAGCCAGAGCCGCTTGCCGGTCGCCGCGTCGTACGCACCGACCCCCGTGCTGTCGAGGACGAACACCCGGTTGCCGACGACCAGCGGCGGCACGGCCGGCTGCCCGCAGCCCTCGCTGCCCGGCGCCGGCGCCGCCGTCCAGCGCCGCCTGACCGACCCGATCGTGCGCGCGTTGACCACCGACTCGGCCGGGTTGTAGCCCGTGTTCCCGGGGCCGTATCCGTCCTGCGCCCAGTTCGCCGGCGCGCCGGCCGCATTCGCGCCCGCCGCACCCGCCGGCGCGGCGCCGGCCAGTCCTGTCGCGATCAGCACCGCCGCCAGGACCGCACCGACGCCCCGCGTACCCCACCGTCGCCGCATGCCGCTCCCCCGTTCGCCGATTCGGTTTCCGGCCGATCATCGGCCTGCGGGCAGGGCAGCACCGGCGAACTCCGGCAATTCACCCTCGCGGGCGCCCCGCCGCGTCGGTCCCGAGGCGTACGAGACGGGTCTGGTCACGCCGAGTGCCCGCCGCCCCGCCCCGCTGTAGCGCGCCCCGGGTTCCCGCCGATCTGCCCTGGCACAGCCCGCTTCCAGGGGTTACGGTTCCGTGGCAAACGATGGGAGTGAATGTGATGCGACGCCAGTGGGCTGTCGGGACGGGGCTCGTCGCGGCCACCGCGACGATCGGCTACCTCGCCCTCGCCGGGCCGAACGCGGGAGCGACGGCGGCCGCGGCGGTGCCGCTGGAGGAGCTCACCGTCACCAGCACCCAGGTCGCCTTCGGCCTCCAGCGCCCGACCTCCCTCGTGGCACCGGACGATGACAGCGGCCGGCTGCTCATCACCGAGAAGGCCGGCATCGTGCGGACGTACCACCCTGACACCGGGCTGGCCGCCGGCGCCCTGCTCGACATCCGGGCCCGGGTGAACATCTCGGGCAACGAGCGGGGGCTGCTCGGCATCGCCACCGCACCCGACTTCGCCACCGACCCGGCGATCTATCTGGCCTACACCCGGCAGCCGGACGGCGCGGTCACCCTCTCCCGCTTCCCGCTGACCGCCCCGGGTCAGAACCCCGTCCCCGCGGCGGCCGAGGAGGTGCTGCTCACCCAGCCGCACGCCCAGTTCAGCAACCACAACGGCGGCCACGTGGCGTTCGGCGCCGACGGCTACCTCTACTGGAGCATCGGCGACGGCGGCGGCGCCAACGATTCGCTGCGCACGGGGCAGGATCTCGGCACGCTGCTGGGCAAGATCGTTCGGATCGACGTCCGCGGCGAGGACTGCGCCGAGTCGTACTGCGTGCCCGCGGACAACCCCTTCGTCGGCCGGGCCGGCGCCCGCCCGGAGATCTGGTCCTACGGCCTGCGCAACCCGTGGAAGTTCTCGTTCGACGCCGAGGACGGCTCGCTGTGGATCGGCGACGTCGGGCAGGGCACGCGGGAGGAGGTCAACCACATCCCGGCCGCCCGGGGCGGGGCGAACTTCGGCTGGTCCTGCCGCGAGGGCACGGCCGTCTTCGACGCCAGCCGGTGCGCGGCGGGTGCGCAGTTCGTCGACCCGGTCTTCGAGTACGCCACGTCGGCCGAGGGCTGCGCCGTCATCGGTGGGCACGTCTACCGGGGCGAGGCGGCGGCCGCCGTCGCCGCCGGCACCTACCTGGCCACCGACTACTGCTCCGCGACGGCGTTCGCGATCCGGCCGGCCGCCGACGGGACGGGATACGAGACCGCCCGCATCGGCGAGTTGCCGATCCAACCGACCGGCTTCGGGGTGGCTGCCGACGGCGAGCTGTACCTCGTCAACGACCTGCCCGGCCAGCTGCACCGGATCACGTTCAGCTGAGGCGGCGGCTTGGGCTTTCGGCGGGCAGAGCCGCCAGGCGACGGGGGTGCGCGCCGACGGCTCTGCCCGTGGGTCGATTTATCCGAGTCCGGATTTGCAGCGGGTGGCTTGCACGTACACCGGCGTCAGCGGGGTCGTGGAATGGCCGTAGTTGTAGCAGGTCGTTTGGTAGTAGTAAACGGTGTTCCAGTAGCTGTAGTGGTACGTTATCCCGTCCGCGCACTGGACGGAGAAGCTGACCGGCGCCGGACGCGGAAGGGCGCAGTCCGGTGGGATTGCGCTCGCCCCGGATGACAACTGCGGGGCGAAGAGGAGACCGGCGGCGATGGCCAGCGTGGCTGCGAGGCGCAGCACCGCCCGGCGGAGCGGTGCCGGCGTCGTCGCCGCCGGTACCACGGACGTTCTAGGTTTTGCAGCTTCCAACATTCAATTCCTCCGAACCAGGCGCTGAAGCGCCTTCGGGTAACCGTGGCCGCGCGTCGACGCGGACATGAAAGGTGTACCAGAGGCGGCGTCCCGGACGCAGGCGCGCATGTCTTACAATTTCCTGTCGTAGATCCAGTACACCGATGCCCGCCCACTCCCCACGTCGCAATGCGCAATTGGGCAGCGCCCGGACACGCGTTCAGCCGCGGTCCGGCCACCAGCCAGCCGGCGCCGGATCGCTCGGCCGGGCGCGGGTCTCGGCCGTTCGTGCGGAAGGACGCGCGCGGCCGGCCCCTTCCCGGGTGTCGTCCGCGCCGACGCCCCGACGGTCGGCGAGGGTGGCACGGGGGCGGCGCGGACACCCGGCGCACCGGAGGCAATTGACGCTTATCGATTACATGGCTAACGTGTCGGTCATCTGACACGCACCCGCACAAGGCCGGGAGGTTCCATGCGGGGACATAGGCCGACATGGCGATGGGCTGGCATCCTGAGTGCCCTCATCCTCGGCACACTCCAGATCCTCACGGTCCCGGCAGCCGCCGCCCCGGCAGCCGCCGCCGTCCGGATCCTCTACTACGACGCCAGCCGCTCCGCCGAGTTCGCCAGCGTTGTCCACCAGGGCGTCGCGAACTGGAACAGCCAGCTCGACAACGTCGAGCTGCGCCCGGTGCCGGCGGGCGGCCGGGCCAACATCACGGTGATCGCGGACAACGGTTGGCCGCGCGCCCTGACCACGTCGCTCGGCAACGGCCGCTGGTACATGGGGCGGCAGGCCGTCGTCGCGGGGCACTACCCGCCCCGCATCGCCACCCACGAGTTCGGGCACCTCCTCGGGCTGCCGGACCGCCGCACCGGCCGATGCGCCGACCTGATGTCCGGCGCGAGCGCCGGCACGTCGTGCCGCAGTCAACTGCCCAGCGCCGCCGAGGCGGCCGAGGCCGACGCGCGGTTCGCCAGCACCGCCGCCGCGACGCGGTCGACCCCGCAGACGTACCGCTGGCACCTGGCGGAGTCCCCGGCCAGTGCCGCCGGGCCGGCCGACGGAACCGTCACCCCGCTCATCGTCGGCGGGCGGCCCACGTCCGAGGCCTACCCGTTCATGGTGTACGTCGCCGGCTGCACCGGCTCGCTCGTCAAGGCGGACTGGGCAGTCACGGCCAGGCACTGCCCGACGCCCGCCTCGGTCCGCGTCGGCAGCGTCAACCGCACCAGCGGCGGCACCGTCGTCCGGGTGATGCGCAGCGTCAACCACCCGTCGATCGACGTGAAACTCCTGCAACTCGCCGCCGCCGTGCCGCAGGCGCCCGTCCCCGTGGCGACCACCGCCGGCGCGGAGGGCACGCCCACCCGGATCATCGGTTGGGGTTTGACCTGCCCCGTCCGCGGCTGCGGCGCCACGCCGGTGCTCGCCACCGAGCTGGACACGTCGATCCTGGCCGACAGCCGGTGCCGGGGCATCAACGGGCCGGGCGAGATCTGCACGAACAATACGAACGGCAACTCCGGCGCCTGCTACGGCGACTCCGGCGGCCCGCAGATCCGGCAGGTCGACGGCCGCTGGGCGCTGATCGGCGTTACCAGCCGGGCCGGCAACGGCAGCGCCACCTGCGCCACCGGGCCGTCCATCTACGGCGACCTGACCTCGATCCGGGCCTGGGTGAACACTCAGGTCGGCGGCCTACCGGCATAGCCGGCCGCCGCCGGCACTCCACCGCACCACGGACTCACGCGTCGCTCGGACCGGGCTCCCACCCGGTCCGCTGCGCCCACTCGTCGGCCCGCGCGATGACCGCCCAGCACACCGGCGCCTTGGCGTCGGTGTAGGCCTGCCGGTCGTGCGGGTGCCGGGCGGCGAGCGCGCGCTTGGCCACCGCGTAGTCGCCGGCCGCGGCCGCGTCGGCGCGCAGGAAGTCCCGGAACAGCAGCGGAAACTGTTCGGAGAAGCTGCCGGCGCGGCGGACGTGGAGGTGGGTGCGCGGCTGGCCGGGCGCCTCCCGGAAGTACCGCTTGGTGCGCTCCGGGTTCGCGGCCCGGTAGGCCAGGCCCAGCCCGACGAGCGGGTCGCGGAACGGGTCGACGGGCTCCAGCCTGGCCACCGACACCTGGATGTCGATGACCGGCTTGGCGGCCAGGCCGGGCACCGACGTGGAGCCGATGTGGTCGATGCGGAGCGCCACGTCCCCGAGCGCGTCCCGCACCGCCGCGCCGAGCGCGGCGAACCGCGCCGGCCAGCCCGGGTCGTAGTCGGCGATGCGAACCTCCCGAGGACCCGCCCCGTCCGTGTCGATGCCCATCGGGCGATGGTAGACCGCCGCATTCGCGCGGGTCGCGCGTCCGGTCCACACGGGACGGTCGGGTTCTGAGGGTCGGTGCGTTGGCGGCGGCGCTGGTATCGTTCCGGCGGTCTGGCAACGCTTCACGGGGGAGGCGCCGGTGGACGAGCTTGAGCGGCGGCTGCTCCGCCGCGTGTGGATGCCGGTTGCCCGGCTGACGGATCTGGCCGACTCGCCGGTCCTCGGCGCCCGGATCCTGGACACCTCGCTCGTGGTGTATCGGATCGATGACCAGATCACGGTCGCCGATGGTGCGTGTCCGCACCGGGGTGCCGCGATGTGGACCGGGACGCTGGACGGCGACACGTTGCGCTGCCCCTACCACGGGTGGCGGTTCGCCGGCGGCACGGGAGCGTGCGTCGAGGTGCCGTCCCTCCCGCCCGACGCCCCACTGCCCCGGGTGTCGCTGCGCACCTATCCGGTGCGGACCGCGTACGACCACGTGTGGACCTGCCTCGACGACCCGTACCTGCCGTTTCCCGACCTGCCCTCGGTCTTCGACGCGTCCTGGCGGACGGTGGCCGGCCGGCCACTCGACGTCGGCTGCGGCCTGCGCACGTTGACGGAGAATTTCCGCGACGCGGCGCACTTCCCGTTCGTCCATGTCGAGTCGTTGGGCAAGGACGTGCCCCAGATCGTCAACCCCTACCAGGTGGTCCGCGACGGCTGGGAGCTGACCTGGAGCGTGACACTCACGTCCCGCGACGGCGCGCAGGAGCCGCCGACTGAGCCGTTCGTCTACAACCACGTGCTGCCGGCGTTCACCACCATCCGGATCCTGTGGCCCGACGGTTTCGAGCGGGTGCTGGGACAGGTCGCGGTGCCGGTCACCGCCGAGGGCGACCGCGTCCGGCTGTTCTGGTTCGCCGGCGAGCGCGTGGACGCCAGCACGGGCGAGGTCAGCCCGCGATTCGGCGCGGGCCTGATCTCGGAGGAAGCCGTCTTCCTGGAGGACATCCGGGTGGTGGAGCAGATCGTGCCGACCGAGGCCCCGCTGTCGCTGACCGGGCAGGCGCACACCCGCGCCGACCGGTTCAGCATCGCGTACCGGCAGGCGTACCGGGAACTGCTGGACGAGTTCGCGAAGGGAGGTGACCGACCATGACCCGCACTGAGATTCGCGTGATCCTCCGCCCGACCGGCAAGTGAGGCACCGGTGGCACGGCGACGGCGGCAGCCCGCCGCCGCCGTGCCACCGGCCAGGACAGACACAAGGGGACGCGGTGGTAATACCCCGTTCGCGGGACTGGCGGCTGGTGTTCTCGGCGTACGTCGTGTCGCAGATCGGCTCGGCGCTGACCACGATCGCGTTGCTGGCGCGGGCGTACGACATCGACGGGTCGTTGGCCAGCGTCGCGCTGGTAGGGCTGGCCAAAGTCATTCCGCCGTTGTTCATTGCCCCACTGGCCGGTGCCGCCGCCGACCGGTTCTCGAAACGACGCCTGCTCGCGGCGGCCAACCTGTGCTGCATGCCACTGGTGCTGTCGATGGCGTTCGTCGAGTCCTCGCTGGTGCTGTTCCTGCTGACCGCCGCGGTGTCCGCCGCCGCCACCGTCGGCGGGCCGGCCGAGTTGGCGTTCGAAGCCGAGCTCGTCGCGGAGGACCAGCTCCTCGCCGCGGCGGGGCTGCGCACGGTGGCCGGCGACCTGATCGCGGTCGTCGGGCCCGTCACCGCGGGGTTTCTCGTCGTTCTCACCGGCAGCACCACCGCGTTCGTGGTGGACGCCGGCACCTACGCGACGGCGGCGATCCTGGTCCTGTGCGTCCGTGCCAGCGGTCGTCCGGCCGGCGGCGCCGGGCCGGCGGCCGGCGGCGGCCCGCTGCACGCCCGCCCGATCCGGCTGGTCTGGCAATCGCCGCAGCTGCGGCCGATCTTCATCGCGTTCGCCGCGACAGTGCTCGTGGCCGCGGTGCAGGGGCCGGTGTTCTACACCTACATCCGGCAGGAGCTGCACGCCACGTCGGCGGTCTTCGGCCTGTTGCTGGCAGCGCTCGGCGCGGGATCGGTGGTGGGCACGCTGCTGCTCACGCGCAGGCCGGGATTGGTCGTCCGGGCCGGCGTCCTGCTCGTCGTCGTGGTCCTGCCGGTCGACGGGCTGGCGGTCGCGCTGCTCGGCTCGGTGCACTCGCCCGTGGTGATCTGCCTGTGCGCCTTCGTGATGGGCTCGTTGACGGCGGTCTTCGGCACGCTGGTCCGGTACACCGTGCAGGTGGCGACCGACGAGCACAGCCGCGGCCGGGTCTTCGGCCTCCTCTTCGCCATCGAGGGGCCGCTCGGCGCCGCATCGCTGCTCGTCCTGCCGCTGATGCCGGCGGGGACGGCGCCGGGCACGATCCTCGTCGGGTCCGGTCTGATGGAGCTGGTCGCGGCCGCCGTGGCGTTCCTGGCCTACCGGCAGGGGCGCCGGATGCGGCCCGTGCCTGAGCAGATCAGCGCACCGGTCAACGCGTGACCTGACCACCGGCACCCGCACGGCACAGCACGCGGGTCCATCGGGCGGTTGTCGACGCGACGCACCGCACCGGTGCTGCGCCGCTTCCGCGACGGGCTGCCGCCCTGGACGGGTGAGGCCGCGGTCGTCCTGCCGGCGGGCACCGCTGCCGGTCAGTAGGCTGCGGGGCATGCTCGTCACCGTCGTTGCGGATTACGGCACCGGGGACCTCGCGTTCGCGGAGGTTCGGCAGCGGTTCGCGCTGCTGCTGCCGGAGGCCGACGTAGCCGCCATCCCCGTGCCGCCGTTCGACACCGTCAGCGCCGGCTTCTGCGTCGCCCAACTCGCGTTCGGCGAGGGCCCGCCGGATCGCGTCGTCTACGCCAACGTGGCCCCGCGCCAGGACGAGGACGAACCGCGCGCGGACAACGCCGGCGAACGCCTCGTGGCGGCCCGGTTGGCCAGCGGCGTGCTGGTGGTCGGGGTGGCCGCCGGCGCCAGCCTGTCCTTCCTGGCCGACGAGGGCGTGCCGCTGCGCGCCGTCAACGTGGCGGACGCCGGCTCGCAGTTCCGCTCGCGCGACGTGTTCCCGGCCGCGGTGGCCGGCCTCGTCCGCGGCGACGAGCGGCTGCTCGGCGACGACGTCACGGTCGCACCCGCGCCGACGCGCGCGGTCGTCTACACCGACGGCTACGGCAACCTCAAGACCAGCTGGTACGACGCGCCGGCCGAGACCGGCACCCGGGTGCGCGTACGGATCGGGGACGCCGAGGTCGCGGCCGTGGTCAGCGACGGCGTCTTCACCGTCCCGGCCGGCACGCTGTCGTTCGCCCCGGGCAGCTCCGGCTGGCCCCGCGGCGACGGCGCCGGTGACCGGGCCTGCTATGAGCTGTTCGCCCGCGGCGGCAATGCGGCCGACATGTTCGGCAACCCGCCGTCGGGCACCCGCATCGACGTGCTCACCTGAGCGGCGGCACGCCGCCGGAGCGTTCCGCCCGCGGTCCGCCGCCGGCGGTCGCTCAATCGTCGCCCGCCGCGGCACCCGCCCGCTCGTGCGCCCGGCGGTTGCGGGAGATCGAGGCGCCGAAGCACCATCGGCAGCTGGTCGCGGTGGCCCCGCCGGCCGAGGCCTGAACCGGTCGGCGCCTACCTCAGCACGAGGACGTTGTAGTAGTCGAGCCGGTCCACCGTCACCGTCAGCGTGCCGTTGCGGCAGGAGAAGGCCGGCGCCTTCGACCCCGGGAAATCGGGCGAGACCATGGCGACCCGGCGCGGGCACGACGGCACGTCGACCGTCACCCGGAGGCCCGCCTGCGGGACGATCGCGCGGTCGTAGTTGTGGTTGACCAGGTGCAGCGTCCGCGCCCCGCTGCCGCGCTGCATGAGCAGGCTGGCGGCGACGTTGGCCGCCGAGACGCGCACGGCCGCAGTACCGTGGTCGTTGTCGTGGTAAAGCGACCGGTGGTCGGAGTAGAACCGGCTGTACGTCCGGAGGAAGTCCAGCATGCCGAGCTGCTCGGCGGTCGGGCTGCCCACCGTGTCCTTCAGGTGGAACGCCGGGAAGATGCCGTTGGCGTACGCCTCGGCCCCGAAGATCCGCCAGTAGTCCTGCCTCTCCGCGAGCGGCAGGTTCAGGTAGTTGGTCATCATGTCGTTCGGCCAGTCGATGAACACCGTCACCGGAACGTTCCCCGAGATCTGGCTGCTCTTGTCCTTGAGGTACCGGTAGTTGGCCTGCAGCGACTTGGCGCCGTGCAGGTGGCCGTCGACCACCGGCACGTAGTCGGCCCCGCGGAAGTCGGGGGTCTGCTCGTCGGGATTCCAGGGGTACATCCCGACGCTGTTGAAGTCCACGTACGGGATCAGCCCGTTGGAGGTGACGAGGATCTCCCGGTCTGCCGTTCGCCGCGCGTAGGCCCGAACCTCGTCGACCATTCCCTTCCAATAGCGCCGCAGGTACGTGCCGGTGAACGACATGTCCTCGGCGTACATCCGGTTGGCCGTCACCCTGCCCCATTCGACGGCCAGCGGATTGGCGGCGGTGAGCGGAGCACCGTTCCAGCCGTTGGCCCGCAGGTACTCCCGATAGTTGAAGTTCCGGCTGAGGTCGCCGGCGGGAACGTCGGCGCGCACGACATTGTCGTCGGTCATGCCGAAGCGCGATTTCCAGTCGCCGGCGGTGAAGGCGGGGTACTTCGCCAGCAGGTACCGGTTGAAGTCGGCGATGGCGTAGTCGTCGAATCCCTCGTTGCCGTTGAAGCCGTACTTCTGCCCGCCGCTGAACCCGGCGTTCACCTCGTCGAAGTTGAGCCCGTCCACACCGCCGTCGATCTGGATCTTCGCCCAGTCGAGCAGGTGCTGCCGGTACCTCGGGTTGAACATGTTGCCCCGGCGCGCGGGCACGGGGAACCCGAACTCGTCATGGGGCACCGGCGCGTTGTCCGCGTCGCGGGTCGACATGTCGTCGAAGATCTCGGTGGTGGCGAAGTCGTGCGGGAAGATGACGCTGGCCGTCCCGCTGCCCATGAACGTGATGCCCTTGTCGTGGTAGCGGGCGATCTGGGCGAAGTTGTAGTCGGCCGCCTCGTCGCCGTTGGTGGACCACTTCCCGATCGCCCGGATGTTGATGTCGGGGGCCAACGTGTAGATCTGCGGGTCTTCCTGCTCCACGTCGGACTGGCTGAAGCCGAACACCGCGAAATTCGCCGGCCGGACCCGGCCGGCGGTCACCGTCACGCGGTTGCTGGCCGCCGAGGCGTTCCCGGCTCCGTCCCGCGCCCGGACGGCGAAGGTGTAGGCCGCCCCCGGGACGAGGTCCGCGACGGTCGCCGTGGTGCCGGTGACCGACCGGACCAGCGTCCGTCCCAGGTAGACGTCGTAGGCGGCGACCCCCACGTTGTCGGTGGCCGGACGCCAGGTGAGGTTCGCGCTGGTGCCGGTCACACCGTACGCCGTCAGCCCGGCCGGGGTGGTCGGCGCGCGCCCGTCCGCCCCCGGCTGGCCCGCCTCGGCGGCGGTGGCCTGCGCCGGGACCGCGAGGGCCAGCACGATGGCACACGAAGACCAGCGCAATGTTCCGGATGGCCGCGGCATTGTGTTCCTCTCGGGGCCGTTGATGTCGAGAAGTGTATGCCGGGGGCCTCTGTCGCTCTATGGCCGGCCATAGACCGTGCGCAATTGAGCACGGCCGCGCGCCATTCCGCACCGGCCGGCCGGTCAGCATTACTCGCGCAACGCGGCCCCGAGCACCCGGGCGGTCGCCGGATCGAAGGCCACGAGGCTGATCCGTTCGACGGCGGTGGCGGTGGTCCTGATGGTGGCGACGGCGATGCGCGCCGCCCGCTCGGCCGGGAACCCGTAGATGCCGGTGGCGATGGCCGGGAACGCGAGGCTGCGGGCGCCGATCTCGTCGGCCACCGCCAGGCTTCGGCGATAGCAGGAGGCCAGGATGTCGGCCTCGCCGTGGTCTCCGCCCGCCCACACCGGCCCGACGGTGTGGATGACGAAGCGGACCGGCGGGTCGAGGTCGAACGCGGGGGTGGCCACCGCCTCACCGGGCCGGCACGGGGCCAGGGCCGCGCCGGCCCGCGCCAGGCGCGGTCCCGCCGCCCGATGGATCGCCCCGTCCACGCCGCCGCCACCGAGAAGGGACTCGTTCGCGGCGTTCACCAACGCGTCCACGTCCTGTGCGGTGATGTCGCCGACCACCACGTCGATCCGGGTCATGGCGTCATGATCTCACTGCGGGGCGTTCCTACGCGGTGCGGGCGGACGCGAGCCGGACCGGGGTCGACCGGCCGGTCCACGTCCCGGTGAGCACCGGCGGTCCACCGCCTTCGCCGTCGCCGTCGGCGTCGGCGTCGGCGTCGGCGTCGGGAAGGACGCGCACCACGCTCAGCTCCAGCGTGTCGGTGACCACGACGGTGGGGTCGCCGTCGTCGACCCGCAGCACGGCGCCGACCGGGGTGAGGTCTCCCGCCCGCACCCCACTACCCCGCACAGTGGCGCCCGGCTCCCGGCGTTCGAGCTGCCCGGCCGCGTCCACGAACTCCTCCGCCTGCTCTCCACCGGTCAGGATGGCGTGCGCGAGGGCGCCGACGTAGACCGGGTCGCCGCACCCGTCGTACACCCAGCGCCGGCCGAGAACCGAATGCTCGAGGGTGCCGAGCAGCCAACGGTCGTGACCGTCGAGTGGCGCTCCGCGGTAGGTGAGCGGGACGTGCAGCAGCGGCCCGTCGCCGGCCCGGACGAGAAGCGTCTCGACGCCGACCTCGCCGGCCGGGTCGTCGAACCGGTAGGCCGCCACCCGCTCAAGCTCGGCCGCCGCGGGCGCCGGAAACCACGGGCGATCGGGAAGCCACGGGGCCAGCAACTCCAGTTTCGTGGGTTTCAGCTGCGCCTGGTGCACGATCGCCATGGCCGAATGCTAGCCGTCGACCCGGCCGGACCTCGTCGCGCGGTGCGAAATTCCGGGAGGAACCCTCATAACCTCTTCCCGGCCGCCGACAGGTCGAATAGGGGCGGGCTACGTGCTGGAGGTGGCGATGGCGCGGGTACTGGTGGTCGACGACGAGCCGGACGTGCGCGACCTCATCGTGCGCCGGCTGCGCGCCGACGGGCACGACGTGACCACGGCCGACAACGCGCCGGGGGCCTTGGCGGCGGTGGCCATCCACGGCCTGCCGGACGCGGCGGTGCTCGACGTCGACCTCCCGGGTATGGACGGCGTGGCCCTGCTGGCCGAGTTGCGGCGGCTGCGGCCGGACCTGCCCGCGGTGTTCCTGACGGTGTTGTGGTCCGGCGACGACGTGGCCCGGATGCGCCTGGCCGGCGGCATCTACGTGGCGAAGCCGTTCACGGCCGCGAGCCTGCGGGGCGGGCTGCGGGAGGCGTTGGCCACGGCGACGCCGGAGCGGAACCGGTGAGCGCCGCGACGTCCGTCGCACGCACGCTCGGCTTCACCGCCCTGTACCTGGCGGCGACGGTCGCCGGGCGGATGACCGTCATGGACGGGAGCAACCTGAGCCTGGTGTGGCCGGCTGCCGGCGTCGCCGTCGTCTGGTTCTGCGCGCAACGGCGCGCCCGGTGGCGATGGCTGGACGTGGCCGCCCTCACGGTGGTCTCGTTGGTCGTCAACACCGCCACAGGCGCGGCGCCCGCGCTGGCCGCCGCCTTCGCCGTCGCCAACCTCGTCCAGGTCGGGGCGTTCCTGGCGTTGTTCGCCCGGCTGTGCCCCCACCTGTGGGGCGCCGGCGGGGACGCACAGATGAACCGCACCGGCGAGCTGTGGCGGCTGCTGGTCGCCGCGTTCGTCAGCACCAGCTGCGGTGCGCTGATCGGGCCCACCGCCGTGTGGCTGGCCACCGACTCGTACGCGCTGCCGGCGACGATGGTCTGGCTCACCCGCAACACCGCCAGCGTCCTGCTGGTGGGAGCGGTCGGGCTGCGACTCGGGGCGCTGCTCGCCCGCCCGCGTCCGCACCGCCCGGTCCCCGCCGCCTGGCGGGCCGCCCGGGCGGCGTGGTCGCGCGCGACGCCGTGGCGGATCACCGAGTACGCGTTCCTGGTCGCGTTCTCGGCCTCGGCGTACCTGCTGGGATTCGCCCTCGATCACGGCCTGCCGCTGGCGTTCGCCCTGATGGGCGCGACGGTGTGGGCGGCGTTGCGCATGCCGACCACCTTCGTGGTGCTGCACGACATGGTCGTCGGCAGCGCGGCGATCCTGTTCACCCTGAACGGCACCGGCCCGTTCGCCGTCATCAGTTCATACTCGACCCGGGCGCTGGTCGCGCAGGCGTTCGTGGGCATGGTCGCCGTCCTCGGCCTCGCGCTGGCGCTCGGCCGCGACGAGCGCGACGCACTGCTCACCCGGCTCGTCACCCGCGAGCGGGAAGCCTCCGACCACGCCGGCCTGATGACGGCCATCGTCGAATCGATGAGTGACGGCCTGGCCGTCATCGACGCCACCGGGCAGGTCGTCCTGCGCAACCCGGCGGCGGCGAAGCTCCTCGGCGGCCGGACGAGCCCTTCGGACATGATGGCCGACAGCTCCCACTACGGGCTGTTCCATCTGGACGGGCGCCGGCTGACGACCGCCGAGATGCCCTACGCCCGCGCACTGGCCGGCGACGACACCCACGACATCGACCTGGTCATCCGCAACGCCGGCGTGCCCGACGCCCGCATCGTGCGGGTCACGGCCACCGCGCTGCCCGAGAACACCCGCGGCACGCGGATGGCCGTGGTGCTGTTCCACGACGTCACCGAGGAACGCCGCCACCGCGACGAGCTGATGTCCTTCGCCGGCGTCGTCGCCCACGACCTGCTCAACCCGCTGACCACGATCGACGGCTGGAGCCACTCCGCCGAGGAGGCCCTGGCGGACGCCCCCGCGCACGCCGCCGTCGCGGACGCGGTCAGCTGTCTCGCCCGGGTATACCGCGCGGCGGACCGGATGCGCGACCTCATCAACGACCTGCTCGCCTACACGACCGCCCGGGACGCCGGCCTCGCTCCGGCGGACGTCGACCTGCGGGCGTTCGTGGCGGACATCGCCGTGGCCCGGACGGACCTGGCCGCCGCCGCTGACGCCCCGGTCCCCCGCTTCACCGTGGGCGACCTGCATCGCGTGCACGCCGACCCGGTCCTGGTCCGCCAGTTGCTCGACAACCTGATCAGCAATGCGGTGAAGTACACGGCGCCGGGCGTCACCCCGCGGATCACGGTCGGCACCGCCGCCGTTGCCGGCAACCGCGTTCGCGTCGAGATCACGGACAACGGCATCGGCATCCCGGCCGGGCAACACGAGGCGGTCTTCGGCAACTTCCACCGCGCCCACGCCGGCGCGGGCTACACCGGCACCGGCCTCGGCCTGGCCATCTGCCGGCGCATCGTGCAACGCCACGGCGGAACGATCGCGGCGGCCGGCGACCGGGGCGGCGGCACCCGCATCACCCTCACCCTGCCCGCCGCGGACCAGCCGCCGCGGGCGATGGGCGTCGACAAACGGGCGCAGCCGGCCCGCGTCGGTTAGCAAGCCGGCCACTGCAGCGGCGCCGGAGCGGCGCTGGTACAGCGCTGGTACGGGGCGCGCGCCGGCACGACGCCAACGCGCCAGCACGACGCCAAAGGGTCAGCCGCTGTTCACCCGCCGGGCGCCTTGTGCACCGATGCCGGGGGAACCATCGCGGGATGGCTGATGGGGTGATGGTATTCGCGCCGGCACCGCTGCTCACCGTCACGATCGAGCAGCAGGGCGAGGCTGTGGGCCTGCACGTGCACCCGGGCGGCCAGGGCGTCTGGGAGGCCCGGATGATCGCGTCGCTCGGCGCGGCCGTCACCCTGTGCGTGGCGTTGGGCGGCGAGGTCGGGGACATCCTGCGCAAGCTGCTCGCGGACGAGGACGTGACAGTACGGACCGTGGCCCGCCACTCGGGCAGCGGCTGGTACGTGCACGACCGCCGGGACGGCACCCGGGTCAACGTCGCGGACCACCCCGGCGACCCCATGGTCCGGCACGACATCGACGAGCTTTACAACATCGCGTTGGCCGAGGGCCTGCGCGCATCGGTGGGCGTGCTGAGCGGCCCGGCCGATCCCTCGGTCGTCGACCCGGACGTCTACCGGCGGCTGGCCGCCGACCTGACCGCCAACGGCACCCCGGTGGTGGCGGACCTCTCCGGGCCGTACCTCGCGGCGGCCCTGGCGGGCGGGCTGGCGTTCGTCAAGGTCAGCCACGAGGAGGTCATCGACGACGGCCGGGCCGACGACGACAGCGACGAGGCACTGGTCAAGGCGGCGTACCGGCTGCGGGACGACGGCGCCGCGGCGGTGTTGATCAGTCGTGCCGACCAACCGGGCATCGCGCTTCTCGACGGTCAGCTCTTCGAGGTCCACCCGCCCCGGCTGCAGGTGGCCGACCACCGGGGCGCCGGCGACTCGATGACGGCCGGGGTGGCAGCCGTGCTGGCCGGGGGCGGCGACCTGCGGGACGCCGTCCGGACCGGGGCAGCCGCCGGCGCGCTCAACGTCACGCGGCACGGGCTGGGCACCGGGCGGGCGGACGCCGTCCGCGAACTTCTCGGCCGCGTACGGCTGACGCCACTCACCGTGGGTTGAACGCCGGCGGGCCCGCACCGGGCTCGGTCGTCCGGTGCGGGCCCAGTTCCTCGCCGGGAGGGACTACTTCTTCTTGCTCTTTTTGCTCTTCTTGTCCTTCTTGTCCTTATCCTTCTTCGACTTCTTCACCATGGTGGCCTCCTTCCAGTCGCCGTGGCCCACCCTGCGGTGGGCCGTCCACGCGGCGGCGAGTCAGTGCCGCGACGGCGCCGAAGCCATACTGCGCAACGGGTGCCGCAATGCCAGGCTAGTGACGCGGGGCTGTCCGGAGAACAAACGCAAGATGAACTCCGTGTGGCTCACCCCACGCTCGGCGGCGGCACGACCCGGCCGGGCCCCGTGTCACCAGAGCCCGGAGACCCCGTACACGAGCCCCGCGGTGAGGGTCAGGACACTGATTGCCATCAGCACGGCCCCCGCCCTGTCGGCGCGGTCGGCGCGCCGGGCCTCCGACCGGTTCAACACCACCCACACGGCCCCGCCGAGGGCCGCCAAAGCGAGCAGGACCAGGATAAACACCTTTGCACCTCCGTGGTAGGCGTACCACAGGCCCAGGGTCCACCGGGTGCGTAACGGCGCGGAACAACCGGCGGGTGGCCATTGGGTGAACCTGCCGGCGCCGCGCGGTGGGTCACCGGTTCGCGGGGCCCGGGAGCGTGATCGACCAGAGGGTCGCGCCGTCCAGGTCGCGGAGGCGCACCGTCATCGCCCGGCTGTGCCCGTCGATGTCGACCTCGCCGAAATGCTGGAAGCCGTCCAGCGGCGAGGTGTTGGCCTGCGGTGGCGCGTGGACGAACGCGGCGCGCGGGCCGAAGGTGCCGTCGAGGCTGTTGGGGCCGAACCCGCCGGCGTTGGCCGGGCCGGAGACGAACTCCCAGAACGGCGTGAAGTCACCGATGGCGGCCCGCGCCGGGTCGTAGTGGTGGGCGGCCGTGTAGTGCACGTCGGCGGTGACCAGCACGATCCCGGTCACGCCGTGCCGGTGCGCCGTGCGCAGGATCTCGGCGAACTCCAGCTCCCGGCCGCGCGGAGCGCCAGGATCGCCCTGCGCGACGCCCTCCTGCGCCGCCGCACCGTCGGGGACGACGAGCCCGAGCGGAATGTCGTTCGCGATGACCTTCCAGGTCGCGCGGGAGTTGAGCAGCCCGCGCAGCAGCCACGCGCGCTGCGCCGCACCGAGCAGCCCGCGCCCCGGGTCCGCGTACGTGTTGCCGTCGTTCGGGTCCTTGTAGGTGCGCATGTCCAGCTTGAACACGTCGAGCAGCGGGCCGTAGGAGTACGTCCGGTACAGCGGGCCCGGCGCGCCCGGGGTCCACTCGTAGAACGCGCGCCGGCCGCGGGCGGCGAGGACGTCGACGTTCTTCTCGGTGTAGCGGGCGTCGGTGAGCACCTCCCCCGGGTACCAGTTGTTCGTCACCTCGTGGTCGTCCCACTGGTTCAGCTGCGGGACCTCGGCCAGGAGCCGCCGCAGGTTGGCGTCCATCAGGTTGTACGCGTACTGCCCCCGGAATTCGGCGAGGCTCTCGGCCACCTTGCTCTTCTCCGGGGTGGTCAGGT
>DASQDS010000912.1:0-2768 GCA_035634075.1 Pilimelia sp.
GCCGCCGTCCATGCTGGCCTCCTTCACCCGCCCCGGTGCGTCGACCCGGCACGTCGCCACCCGGCGGTGGCCTGGCGGTACCCGGGCCGTCCCGGGCACAAACCCGGCGCCGCCCGCACCGGCCGTTGTTTGCCGGGCCGCCGGCGGGGGAAGGCTGCCGACAGGCGGGATGGCCCACATCGGCGAAGGGAGCAATCGATGCCCGGGCGCGACGAACTGCCGAGCACGCTGAAGCGCTCGCCCCGCAAGGCTCAGGAGACCTGGGTGAAGACCCACGACTCGGCGGTGGAGTCCTACGGCGAGGGCGAACGGGCGCACCGGACCGCGTTCGCGTCGGTGAAGCACTCGTTCGAGAAGGTGGGCGACCACTGGGAGCCCAAGCCCGACGGCCGGAAGGGCCCGAGCGATGCGCAGGCGGCGAAGGGCGGCGCGGCGGCGCGCCGGTCCGCCCGCGGCACCGCCGGCGGGGTGGACGCGAACGCCACGAAGACCCACCTGCTGGACGTGGCGAAGAAGCTCGAGATCCGCGGCCGGTCCCGGATGACGAAGCAGCAGCTCGTCGAGGCGATCGGCAGGGCGAACGAACGCAGCACCCGCCGGGCCCGCGCCACATGACCGTGGTGGCCCGCGAGCCGTTGGGGGCCGGACGGGAGGACCCGCCGCTGCCCGCGCACCTTCAGCTGGAGATCACCTCCGCCTGCAACCTGCGCTGCACGATGTGCCTCGTCAGCTACCGCCCGCCGGTGAACAAACTCGCCGGCGCGATGCCGCTGGCCCTCTTCGAGCGGATCCTCCAGGAGGTGCCCGGGCTGCGCCGCCTCACCCTGCAAGGGCTCGGTGAGCCGCTGCTGTCGCCGTACCTGATGGACATGCTGGGCGCGGCGACCGAGCGCCGGATCGCGGTGGGCTTCAATTCCAACGCCACGCTGCTGCACCGCGCCCGGGCCGACGCGCTGGTCGCCACCGGCCTGGACTGGCTGCACGTGTCGCTCGACGGCGGCACGGCAACCACGTACCAGGGCATCCGGGCGGGCGCCGACTTCGACACGGTCGTCACCAACCTGGCCGGGCTCGTGGCCGCGAAGCGGGCGGCGGGCTCGGACCTGCCCTGGGTGCGGGTGGTGTTCGTGGCCATGCGCGGCAACGTCGCCGAGCTGCCGGAGGTGGTCCGGCTGCTCGCCGGCATCGGCGTCAACGAGCTTCGCGTGCAGAACCTGTCGCACACGTTCTCCGACGCGGACCCGGCCGGCCGGTATGCGGGGATCCGGGACTTCACCGCCGACCAGGCACTGTGGACCGGCGATGACGCCGCCGCGGCGCGGGCGGCGTTCGACGCGGCGGCCGCGGCGGCCCGCGAGCACGGGCTGCTGCTGCGGCTGCCCCGGCTGGACGGCGGCGAACCGCCCGCGATCGGCACAGGCCCCGGCTGCACCTGGCCGTGGGAGGCGGCGTACGTCACCAGCGCGGGCGTCGTACAGCCGTGCTGCATGGTGATGGGGGACGACCGGGTCACCCTCGGCCGGCTGGCGGACCAGACATTTTCGCAGGTCTGGTACGGCGAGCCGTACCGCGACTTCCGGCGCCGGCTGGCCGGGGCGCAGGCACCCGACGTGTGCCAGGGCTGCGCCCTCTACCGCCGCACGTTCTGAGGGTTACCAGCCTGCGCCGCCGCCCGGTGCGGAGATGTGCGCCACCTTCGTCACGGTCATCTCGTCCAGCAGCTCCGGCCCGTACCCGAATCCCTCGCCGCTGCCGCGGCGCGGGTGCGCCGCGCCGCCGGGGGCGCCGCCGAACACGGCGTTGACCTTCACCGTCCCCACCGGCAACTCCCGGATAGCCCGCTGCGCGTGGCCCATCGAGGTGGTCAGCACGCTGGCGGCCAGCCCGTACGGCGAATCGGCGGCCCGGGAGAGCGCCTCGTCGAAGGAGTCGACGACCACGACGGGCGCCACCGGCCCGAACGTCTCCTCCCGCACGACCGCCATCGCGTCGGTGCAGTCGGCCAGGACGGTGGGCGGGTAGAAGGCACCCGGGCCGTCCGGCACCTCGCCGCCGCACAGCACGGTCGCGCCGGCCCGGACGGCGTCGGTGACCTGCGTGTGGACCAGGTCGCGATGCCGCTGGTCGACCAGCGGGCCGAGCTCGGTGCGCGGATCGCTGCCCGGACCCACCCGCATGGCCTTCGCGCGCTGCACCAGCGCGCCGAGGAACTGGGCCGCGACGGCGCGGTGCAGGTAGATCCGTTCGACCGCCACGCAGATCTGCCCCGAATTGGCGAACGCCCCGGTCGCCGCCTGCTCCGCCGCCCACGCCGGGTCCACGCCGGCGTCCACGATGAGCGGGTCGCTGCCACCGTTCTCCAGCAGCGCCTTCGCGCCGGTACGCGCGCAGGCCGCGGCGATCGACCGCCCGGTGGCGGTGGCGCCGACGTGCGCGACGACGTCGACGTCGCTGCCCGCCAGGGCGGCACCCACGGCCCCGCCGCCGGTGAGCAGCGAGAGCACGCCCTCGGGCAGGTGCGGGGCGAGCGCGCGGGCCAGCGCCCAGCCGGTTGCCGGCGTCCGCTCGCTCGGCTTGTAGATCACGGCGTTGCCGGTGACCAGGGCGGCACCGAGCAGCCCGCAGGAGACGGCCACCGGGTCGTTCCAGGGGGTGATCGCGGCGACCACGCCGCGGGGCGCGTACACCATCATGTCCAAGGCGTCGGCGCCGCCGGCCAGCGACCGGCCGCGATGCAGCGGGCCCAGCTCGGCGTACTGGCGCAGCGT
>DASQDS010000913.1:0-3270 GCA_035634075.1 Pilimelia sp.
AGGAACACGTCGTCGAGGGTCGGCCGGTGCACCTGCGCCGTCGTCACGGCCAGGTCCGCGGCCGCGGCGGCCCGCACGAGATCGGGTACGGCGGCCGGCCCGTCGCTGACCCGCAGCTCCACCCGGCGGCCCTCGACAACCAGCTCGCGGGCCCCGGGCAGTTGCCCGGCCAGCCCGGCGAGCCGCCCCGCCGACCCGGCGTCGGTGGCGGTCACGACGACCCGGTCCCCCGCCAGCTTTGCCTTGAGCGCCTCCGCGGTGTCGTCGGCGATCACCTCGCCGTGATCGACGATCACCACCCGTTCCGCCATCGCGTCCGCCTCGTCCAGGTAGTGCGTCGTCAGCACGACCGTCATGTCGAACTCGGCGCGGGTGCGCAGGATGTGCTGCCACAGGTTCGCCCGGTTGTGCGGGTCGAGGCCCGTGGACGGCTCGTCGAGGAAGAGCAGCGACGGCGCGTGCACCAGGCCCATCGCCACGTCGAGGCGCCGGCGCTGGCCGCCGGACAGGTCGCTGACCTTGCGGGCGGCGAGGTCGGTGAGCTCGAACGCCGACAGCAGCTCGTCGGCACGGCGGCGGGCGGCGCGCCGGTCGAGGCCGTAGATGACCCCCTGCGTGTACAGCTCGTCCCGGGCCCGCTGCGCGTGGCCGGCGGCGTTGCCCTGGCCGACGTACCCGATGTGCCGCCGCACCCGCGCGGGCTGCGCCACCACGTCGTGGCCGGCCACCTCCGCGGTGCCGGCCGTCGGCGGGATCAGCGTGGTCAGCATTCGCATGGTGGTCGTCTTGCCGGCGCCGTTGGGGCCGAGCACCGCGACGAGCTCGCCGGGTTCGATGTGCAGGTCGAGGCCCCGGACCGCGTGGACGGTGCGGGTGCGGCCCAGCACGAAATCCTTGGTGAGCGCTCTGGTACGGATCATTGGTCCTCCCGGAACCGGTCGTTGACGGCTCCGACGATGCCAGCGGTAGCGGTCAGCTTCTGTCCGCTACTCGTGCGACTCTGGAGCCATGACCGCCTCCGCCCGACTGCTGTCGCTGCTGTCGCTGCTCCAGGCGCGGCGGGACTGGCCCGGCCAGACCCTCGCCCAGCGCCTGGAGGTGAGCCCGCGCACGGTGCGCCGCGACGTCGACCGCCTGCGCGACATGGGCTATCCCGTCCGCGCCACGAAGGGCCCGGACGGCGGCTACCGGCTGGACGCCGGCACGGAGCTACCGCCGCTGCTCTTCGACGACGAACAGGCGGTCGCCGTGGCGGTCGCCCTCCAGACGGCCACGGGCACCGTGGCGGGGGTGGCGGACGCCGCCGTCCGGGCCCTCGCCACCGTCCGCCAGGTCATGCCGGCCCGGCTGCGCCGCCGCGTGGACGCCCTCCACGTCACCACCGTCGCCCGCGGCGGCGGCGGGGACCGCGCCCGCGTCGACACCGCGCACCTGCTGGCGATCGGCGTGGCCATCCGGGCCCGCGAGGTGCTCCGCTTCGACTACGTGTCCCGCGACGCGGCTGATGCGGGCGGCTCGGCTGATGCGGGCGGCTCGGCTGATGCGGGCGGCTGGGCCGATGCCGGGGCGCGGCGGCGGGCGGAGCCGCACCACCTCGTCACCTGGGGCGGCCGGTGGTACCTCATCGCGTGGGACCTCGACCGCGCCGACTGGCGCACGTTCCGCGTCGACCGGCTCACGCCGCGCACGCCGACCGGGCCGCGCTTCGCGCCCCGGCCGCTGCCGGCGCCGGACGTCGCCACGTTCATCGCCGAACGCTTCGAGCGCACGGACTGGCCCTGCCGGGGGGAGGTCATCCTGCACACGCCGGCGGCCGAGGTGGCCCGCTGGATCGGCCGTGATGCCGTCGTCGAGGAGCAGGGCGCCGACCGGTGCCGCGTCCTGGCCGGCTCGTGGTCGTGGGTGGGCCTGGCCGCGTGGATGGGCATGTTCGACGTGGACCTGGAGATTGTCGGGCCGGCCGAGCTGCGCGAGGCCGCGGCGCTCCTCGCCCGTCGCTACGCCGGGTGACACGCCGGGTGAAGGGGCCGGACGACATCCGGCTTTCGCGCCCAGATGCCGCCCGACCGTCTTCACGACCGGTCATCGCCGGCCGCACGTCACCTGCTGCCGTCAGGCCCGCCAGGCGTGGCCGCCCACCCCGCCGCCCGTCGGCTCCACAATGGGCCCGCACCAGCCGATTGCATCGGCCGCGGCCCCATTCTCGTCAACGAGTTGCAACAACCCTGGTTGCGGCGATATTAGCGAGCGCAGCGAACATCGATGGAGATTGAAGATGAACGGTACGCCGGTCATTCACGCCCTCCCCTCGTACCGGTGACTGCTCATTCATGTCCCGCTCGCCGGCGTATGCAACCCGCCAGCCGGTCCCTCTGGGGGATTGACGCGCGTACCGCATTGACGTTTCATCCTCTCGACCGGGCAGATTCCGCCGTCGCCCGGCAGAAGGAGTCGACGTGCGTCGCGCCCGCTTCGCCGCTGCCACACTGAGCATGGTCACAATGCTGGTCCTCGCCGGCGCCGGCCCGGCCGCCGCGCGGGCGGCGCACCACCCGCCGCCGGCGCCGACCGACCTGGCCGTGAGCGGCTACGGCAGCTCGGCCACGCTCTCCTGGCGACAGCCGCCGGGTGCGCCCGTCCGCAGCTTCCGGGTGTACGAGGGCACCACCGTCGTCACCCGCAGCACCACCACGTGGGCCGGGCTCAGCAACCTCGGCTTCGCCCGGACCCGCAGCTACACGGTCACCGCCGTGGGACCGCGGGGTCTGGAGTCGGCCCACTCCGCCGTGCTCACCCGCCGGTTGGGCGTCTCGGGGGTCCCGCCCGAGTGCCTGCCGAGCGGCCTGAGCCAGCTGGCCGCCACCCGCGTCAGCCCGTCCGCCGTCACGCTGACGTGGGTCAACGTCGGCGACCCGGGCGTCGTCACGGTGACCGGCGGCCCGGCCGGCCCGGTCTCCAGCGGGCTGGCCAGCGTCCGCATCGGCGGCCTGACGCCGGCCACGGCCTACACGTTCTCGGCGGTACGCCGCAGCGCCTGCTCCGGGCCGGGCACGCCCCCGGCGGCCGTGGCGGTGGTGACGCCGGCCGGCCCCGCGGGCCACCCCGACGCGCCGGCCAACCCCGCGGTCAGCGCGCGGACGGACACGTCGCTGACGCTGTCGTGGGAGCCGCCGGCCGGCGGCACCCCGGCGACCCGGTACGTCGTGTACGAGGGTGGCCGCGCGGTGGCCACGACGGGTGGCACGTCCGCGACCGGGCGCGGCCTCTACC
>DASQDS010000914.1:0-2118 GCA_035634075.1 Pilimelia sp.
GGTCAGCCCGCCCACCGGCGCCACCAGGGCGGCCAGGGCGGCGCGGTCGGGCAGCGCCACCTGGCCGGCGTACGTCGCGGCGGCGGTGACGGGGCTGGCGGCCAGGTCGTACGCCGTGCCGCCGGCCGGGCAGCAGGCGGGGTCCTCGCACAGGTAGGACCAGAACCGCCCGGCCGTGGCGCGCAGCGCCTCCAGGACGGGGACCCCTCGGCGCTCAAGCTCCGTGCGCACCGGCGCGACGACGGGCGCCAACCGCTCGGGCTCGCCGTACCCGATCACCGTCGCGCCCGTGGCGCCCTGGCCGGCCACGGTCGTCGCGATCCCCCGCGCCGCGGCGGCGAGCTCGACCGGCGCCGCGGCCGGCGCCGGCAGATCGGCCCGAACGGCGAAGGTGACGCGGCGCTCCCGGACGGCGACCACGACGAGGCTGTCGCGCGGATGGAAGCCCAGCACGTACGGCACGGCGGCGAGCAGGTCGGCGGGGTCGCGCACCGTGAGCCGCGCCGCCGGATCCGGGGTGGAGGTCATGCCGGGCAGCGTGCGCCGGCCCGACCGAGATCGGAAGGCCCGGGGTCGAGGCCTGTGGACGACACGCCCGCCATCCACAGGCACACAGTGTAACGATCTTGCGTTTTAGCTGGTCAGTGCCGGAATCGCATCTGCTGGAAATCGACGCCGTCCCGCCATTCCCGCTTGCGATGGCCGAGGTCGAGCGTCAACTCGATGGTCGACAGGGCGTCGTAGCCGGCGCTGTACAGGCACCTGATCGCGGCCAGGTTGCGGGACGCCGGGGAGATCGTCAGCGCGGCCATCCCCCGCCCGCGCGCCTCCTGCGCGATGGTTCCCAGCAGCGCCCGCCCGATGCCCTGGCCCCGATGCGGTGCCGTCACGACCACCGGCTCCACCACGCCGGACCGCCCACGCAGGATCAGCCCCGCGAGACCGACCACGCCCGCCTGCTCCACCTCGGCGACCCAGACGCCGGACAGGTCGATCCGGGCCAGGTACTCCTCGAACGCCGCACCCGGGTCGCCGTCGCTGTGCCCGTTGCCCGCCGCCGGATACAGCGCCCGGTGTTCCTCGGTCAGCTCCGCCCACAGGCGGCGTCCCGCGGCGTGGTCCGCCGCCCGGTAAGGCCGGATGGTCGCCCGCGTCCGCTCACTAGTTGCTGTCGTGCCGCTGCGCTCCGTCATGCCGACATAATGGCCCGTGACGGCGGCCGGTGGCACCCAGTTGGGGGATTAACCGTGGACCTCGCGTACCTGCGCGCGCATCCCGCGCACCTGCCGGCGTTCCGCACGCATCAGCGCATTCGGGAGACACCGGTCACCGGCGGCCATATCTGCACGGCGGTGCGGCTCACCCTCGACGACGGCAGCTCCCTCTTCGCGAAGAGCTGGCGGGGCGCGGGGGCCACACCGGCGGGCTTCTTCGCCGCCGAGGCCACCGGGCTCCGCTGGCTCGCCCAGCCCGGCGCCGTGCCGGTGCCGGAAGTGATCGCCGCGCTGCCGGAGCTGCTCGCGCTGGGCTGGGTGGAGCCGGGCGCGCCGACGCCGGCGGCCGCCGAAGGGCTCGGCCGAGGGCTGGCCGCGCTGCACCGGGCGGGCGCGCCGGCGTTCGGCGCGGACTGGCCCGGCTTCATCGGCGCCCTGCCGCAGGACAACACCCCCTCCCCCGGCCCGTGGTCGGCGTGGTTCGCCGAGCGCCGCCTCCGGCCGTACCTGCGAATGGCCGCCGACGCCGGCGCGCTGCTGCCGGCGGACGTGGCGCTGGTCGACGGCCTGCTGGCCCGGCTCGGCGAAGGTGGCAGCGGCGGCGACGGCGAGCCGCCCGCGCGCCTCCACGGCGACCTGTGGCCGGGCAATGTCCTGTGGGCCGCGGACGGCCGCGGCTGGCTCGTCGACCCGGCGGCGCACGGCGGACACCGGGAGACCGACCTCGCCCAGCTCGCGCTGTTCGGGGGCGTTCCGCACGCGGACCGGCTGCTCGCGGCGTACCGGGAGGTCTGGCCCCTGGCCGACGGCTGGGCCGGGCGCGTACCGCTGCACCAGGTGCACCTCCTGCTGGTGCACGCCGCGATGTTCGGCGGCGCGTACCGCGATACGGTTCGCGCGGCGG